>CAMKAT010000014.1 GCA_946410555.1 uncultured Caryophanales bacterium
AAAAATATACTATATAGAGAACTTATATCTGATGAATTAAATTTAACAATAATAAGTTATTATTTTCAAAAAATTAATAATGAAATAGATGAATTAATAGAAGATAAAAAAGATAAAATACTAATTGAAAGAAATGAGATATTATATGCTTATGAAGATAAAATAAACAGAATTCAATATGTATTAGAAAACACAATAGATTATGATTTAAATAATAAATATATACCTATTAATACACATGAAAAAAGAAGAGATAAATAAAGAATCTTTATAGATTCTTTTTATTTGACATATTTAATGTTTAACCATATAATAAACAAATCAGAGAAGAAAAGGAGATATATTAAATGAATAATATAACAACTAAAGAAGAATTATTTAAAATATTAAAAGATCAAGAAAATATGAGAGAATATGCTCTTGCAGATTGTGCTGATGATACTCTAAAACAAATTGAAAAATTTATGAATATTATAAATAATGAAAAAGAAACAGCATTAAAAGAAGCAAATGAAAAAAATAAAAATTCAAAATTAATTAAAATATGCAATGAAATCGGAATAGTAGAATCTTATATATGTATATTTTTAATAGAGTATTTTCTAAAATGTAACTTTAATAATTTTATCGGTACATTTTTCATTAATCTTATTTTGATATCCGGAATATCATATGGAAGTAGAAGTATTAACAAAATTGCAAATAACATTTTGAAGGAAGCTGAAGAACTTCATAACTCCGTTAAAGAATATGACGAAGAAATTAAGATATTAGAAAAAGGAAAAAATCGTATTCATAAAGCTAAATTAATAGATGAGACATGGAGAAATTTAGCAGTTGAGCATAGAATGAATCAAGGTTCATTAGACACAATGCCAACAATAGATGATGCAGCAAAATATGTAGAAAATAATTACAATCTAACAGAAGAAAATCAAACATGCAAAAAATTAACTCGTAATAATAGTATTAATATTAATAATAAAAAGAAGAGATAACTCTTCTTTTTTATTTTTCCATTAAAAATATTTCTAACTTCTTAGGATCTTCATCTTTCATAACAATTTTATATATTAAATCAATCACAGGCATTTTAATTTTTTTCTTCTTAATAAGTTGATAAATAGATTTTAAAGTATAATAACCTTCGACTGTAGTATTATCTAAGTATTCTTGAGTTTTCTTTTTATCTCCTTTACCAAGTAATACTCCATAAGAGTAGTTTCTAGATTTAACTGATGTAGCTGTTAAAGTTAAATCTCCGACACCCGCAAAAGAAAGGATAGAGTTCTTTTTACCACCTATTCCTACGATTAAAGATCTTATATCATGTAATGATTCAGTTATAAGAAAGCATCTTGTTGATTCACTATAACCAAGTCCTTCTAAGATACCTGATGCTATAGCAATTACATTCTTAATTGAACCACATAATTCAGTACCAATCATATCTTTAGATTCTCTTAATTTAATATTAGTTCCATTATAAATCTTAGATACTTCAGTAAATACTTCATGAGTTTTAACTGCACAAGCAAGACCTATAGGTTCACCACTCGCAATATCAATAGCAAATGAAGGACCACTTATAACACCTAACTTTTTAGTTTTGATATTATCTAAGAATACTTCATGAACAAATCTACAAGAACCTTGTTCAATACCTTTAGAACCAATAATAAATATTTGATTTTTATTTATATATGGTTTCATATCTCTAGAAACACTACTAACATATTTAGCAGCACACATTATAAACACTATTTGAGCCTCTTTAAGAGCAGTTTCATAACTATCAGTAATATATATACTCTTAGGAACTTTTATTCCGTTAAAAGCATCAATTCCATGTTTTTTGTAATCTTCAAACCTTTTTATGTTATCGCTAGATTCAGTCCACATAGTAATTTTATTATTTTTATTCTTGCTTAAAGCAATTGCCATACTTAATCCATAAACCCCTGTACCAAGTATAGTTATATTCATTTTTTCATCTCCTCATTAACTCGGTTTAAACCGTTTTCATACTTATTATCACACGCATGATAAAATTTAACATTCTTTATATTATCTGGTAAATATTGTTGTTTAACCCAATGTTTAGGATAACTATGAGGATATTTATATAAAGGATTATTTTCACTATTTATATGTTTAGGAACATCCCCAGTAGATCCTTTTTCAATTAAACTTAAAGCTTCATCAATTGCACAAATACCAGAATTACTCTTAGGTGAAAGAGCAAGCTCTAAGACAGTATCAGCAAGTGGTATTCTAGCTTCAGGAAGACCAAGCATCTCACAAGTTTCAATACAAGCTCTAACCTTAGGTCCCATGGAAGGATTAGCAAGTCCAATATCTTCATATGCTATCACTGACATTCTTCTATAAATGATATCTAAATCTCCGATAGCAATAAGACGAGCTAAATAATATATCGCAGCATCAGGGTCTGATCCTCTAATACTCTTTTGAAAAGCACTAATTAATTGGTAATGATTATCACCATTTTGATCTCCCAATAAAACTGGTTTATTATTAATACTTTCTACAAGTTTAAGTGTAATATGATGTGTTTTAGTAGAATAATAAGCTACTTCTAAAAGATTTAGAGCACTTCTATAATCACCTGAAGAAAGATATGCAATTCTATTTATTGCATCATCATCAATCTTACATTTAGGAAGTAGGGGAATAGTACGTTCTAATCCCTTCTTAATATCATTAACAGTTAAACTATGTAACTCAAATATTTGACATCTACTTCTAATCGCAGGATTAATCTTATAATAAGGATTACTAGTAGTTAAACCAATTAATATAATCTTTCCATTTTCTACATAAGGAAGTAATATATCTTGTTTATCTTTATTCATTCTATGAATTTCATCTACGATTAATACTATATCACCATACATTTTAGCTTCTTCGATAACTACATCAAAGTCTTCTTTTTTATTAATAACAGCATTTAAAAGTCTGAATCTTAATCCAAGTTCATTAACAATTACATTAGCAAGCGTAGTCTTTCCAGTTCCTGGAGGACCAAAAAGAATCATACTAAATATTCTTCCATTGCTAATCATATTTGATATTACTTTATTTTTACCTACCAAATGTTCTTGTCCAATCACGTCACTAATTTTAGTAGGTCTCATTTTATCCGCTAATAATTCCATAGTTAATCACCATATGTATATTATATCAAAATTATTATAAAATTATTTAAAAATATATTATAATTACACTAGAGGTAAAAGAATATGAATGATGAATATATAAGTGAATTTTTATCATATTTAGAACTAGATTTAAATTATAGTAATAATACTATATTATCATATGATAATGATCTAAAAAGATTAAATGTATACTTTAAGAATAAAGACTTTTTAAAGCTTACAGTTAATGATTTAGTTAAATATATATCAAATCTTAAAGATCTTTCTCCATCTAGTATTTCACACATGATTTCAACTCTTAAGACATTCTATTCATATTTTATAAAAATAGACAAAATAAAAGTTAACCCAACAGATGCTCTTAAATCACCAAAGTTAGGTCTACATCTTCCTGAATACTTAAGTATGGATGAAATAGATAACCTACTTGATATTGAAGTCACAGATCCATTCAGTGCAAGAAATAAAGCAATCTTAGAGCTAATGTATGCAACAGGTTTAAGAATATCTGAAGTAATATCTCTTGAATTTAAAAATATAGATTTTGAAGAATGTATTGTTAGAGTCATGGGGAAGGGGAGTAAAGAGAGAATTGTCCCTATCAACGATTATGCTCTTGATGCATTAAATACATATATCGAAGAATATAGACCATTAATGGTTAAAAATGAAGTAAATAATTATTTATTCTTAAATAATCATGGTAAACAAATGACTCGTCAAGGAATTTTCAAAATGATTAAA
This sequence comes from uncultured Caryophanales bacterium, assembly GCA_946410555.1. Taxonomy (GTDB): domain Bacteria; phylum Bacillota_I; class Bacilli_A; order RF39; family UBA660; genus UBA6985. Next base: position 3,927 of record CAMKAT010000014.1, read on the forward strand.
GCAGAATGCCTAAAGAAAGGAATAACTAAAGATATATCACCACATACTATAAGACACACATTTGCAACCCACCTACTTGAAAATGGTGCAGATCTAAGAATCATTCAAGAACTTTTGGGACACTCTGATATAAGTACTACTCAAATATATACTCATCTTACTAATGATGAATTAAAAAATGATTATAAAAAATATTTCCCAAGAGATTAATAAAGAGGGCATGACTAGATGAAGAAGGCAAGAATACTAAATAGAGAAGAGTAATAATACATAAATATAATTATTAAAGATATTATTTCATACTAATTATGATATAGAGTGGGGAAGTAGTCATTTTGTGAAACATTCGTGAAACATAATTCGTGAAACATTTGTGAAACATATAGACATCTACTCCCCCTACTTCCAAATAAAAAATTTTTAAGATAAGTCCAGTTATAAATAAATTAATATTAATTTAGAATTTATAAAAATATATTAATATAATAATTAATTAACTGTTACTATATAATTTATACTGATCATTATAAATTAAGCTTATGCTTAATTTTATTTATTAATTATTAATTACTAATCATAATTTTTTTTAAAAAATATAAATAATCAAAGAATAACTAATCGAACATATATACCATTCATAAAAGAATAGAACTACATATATAAAGAGTAATATAGATATCTATACATAAACTAAATAAAACTATATAATATCTATATAGAGTACATACTTACAGGTGGATAATTAACCATCTTTTTAATCAAAATACTTAACTTCATATAATATATATTATGTTAACTTCTATATTTTATATATTTAGATAGATAATCAATCATTAGTGTTTCTCTACTAAAAATATATAACTAATAAATACTAACCCCTACTCAAAAAATAATAATCTGAAGAAGGGGGCTTGCATCAAAAAAATCTGGATTCTTATATCTAGATTTTATTTTTATATTAATAACTTATTTTTATATATTTATTTATAATAATGTACTTATATTAATATCAATATGGATACTTATACATATAATTATCTATTATTTATCTTAAATCAACGCTTTTACTCCCCACTCTAAAATCAAAATTTGAAGAGGGGACTTGAATAAAAATTTTAAGAGTATATTTTTATAATTTATTAATATATTTATATCAAATATTTCAATTTAATTACTTATATATATTATTAATATTTATACTTAATTAATAATATATATTAAAAAGAAGAGTTTAAATAGAAAATAAAGAGGAAGTCATTTTAAACTTCCCCTTTCCTACTCTATTTATTTATATTAAATTATTTCAATTTCTTAATTTTTCTTTTTTCTTTTTTATATTCATCATAAGTAATATCTAGACCATATTTCATCTTAGATTCTAATGATAAGTCAGGATATTTTTCAATAATATCATTCTTTAATATATCTATTTTATCATTTAGTTCTTCATACCCATACGCTCCTAAATATCGACTAATCGGAGTACTAATTATTTCTTTATGAAATGTTGTGCTATAGTTATATATTAAACTATAAGCTAATTTATTTTTATAATATTTTTTTAATTCTTCTTGTTTAGAGTTTCTTAAGAATTGAAGAACATATTTATTTGCTTCAACATCAGCTTCTCTTTCACAATAAAAATAATCATGATAAATTTTTTTATACCAATAATTTAGGATACTCATAAAATAATCAGTATTATCTAAAAATTGTTTAACAAATTCAATATCATTAGATGATGGTACAATATTAGCACCTACTCCTGAAGCTAAAAACATTATACGAAAGAAATCTTTAGTTAATAAATATCTATATTTATCAATTGGATCATTAAGTGACTCATAAGTGTTTTCATTTAAAAATTTCAATTGAGCTGCATGATTTAATTCATGCAATAATACAAATAAATATAATGTATTATATCTAAAAGCACTATCTAATTTAAAATTATTATCTTTACAATTAAAATCTAAATTAATAGTCCTATCAATAAAAGAATAAGAAGTAGAATCATAACTTGGATTATTAAATACTAGATTCTTAAAATAATCTTTAACATCTAATTCTTCAGCTAAAAGATCTGCTAATCCTTCGATTGTTTCCGGAGGCATTATTATATTAGCATTTGAATATTCAATTACTGTTTCACGTACTTTTTTATTCATAAATTTCCTACTCTCTTCCTAATTTATTTTTATTTCTCTAGTCTAAATTTATTAACTTATATAATTCCACCTGTTAGTCTTCTTTTTTTCTTTAATGCAATCGTCTAATTCATCATGTAATGCTTTAGTTTTATCAATAACATCATTGCTTAATTTTAATCCATATCTATATTTAGTAGTATTACTTAAATCACTTTTTCTAAATACTCTATCTAAGATTCCATCTAAAGTACTTGTATAGTTATCTAGCCTAAATATTTCAACATAATTTTCTAATGGAGTAATATATTTATTATTCTTTTCATCTAATTCATAACCAGTTAAATATAAATTTGATAACTCTAAAGTAATAACTTTTAAAGTTTCTTCTTTTCTTACATTATTATCATCACAAGTAGAAATAATACTTTTTAAGAGTCTCAAAGAATCTATATCGCTAAATCGTTCTTGAATAATATAATCATGATAATAATCATAATAAGCTTTTAAATTTAAATAAAAATCTTTTTTATATTCTATATTTAGAAGTTTTAAATATTCAATTTCATCTTTTTCCAAATCTGTATAACAATAAGAACACATACAAGTATAACGAATAGCAATATAATTCATTAAATATTCTAGTTGTACTAAAGGATACTTAGAAGCAAATAGATTCTTATTATCTACTTGTTTAACTTGGCATGCATGATATAACTCATGAAAAAAAGTCTTAAGAATATAAAGATTAATAATATATAAAGGATAGGATTCATAATAATTAATGATAGCTTGAGTATTAATACGTATAATTCCTTCGAACATAGAATAATGACCAAAATTATCCTTACCTAAATCCTCAATTTCAAAATCACTAACATAGTTATTTATTTTATTATTATTTACAAATAAATAAAAAATCTCTCTAAGAGAATTTTCATCTAATAGTTTATCAGATCTAGTTTCTCTAACTAGAATATCAAATATTTCTTTATACATAAAAATACTTCCCATCTCTTGGAAGTATTTTATCATATTTACTATACTTATAGATAAAGAAATTTAATTATTATTCATTGATTTTAGTTTTCTTTCTATTCTATTATTATAAGGAATATTTTGAATATTATTATATTCATCTGGTGTAATATCTAAACCATATTCCATTCTAATATCTAAAGGTAATTCAGGATAAGCGCTATTTATTTCACATTTTAAGTTCATAATATTTTCATTTAATTCGTCATAACCAAAATCATATAAATAAATCTTAATTGGATCATAATCAATTTTGCCATTATAATTTCTATACATTTCTAATTTTTTTCTATTCAATTCATTTTTATAATAATTTATTAGTTCAGAAGAATCACTATTAACATTTAATAGATTAAGAACATAATCATAAGCTTCGATATCAGCTTCTCTTTCTGGAATAAAACTATCATGATAAAGACGATAAAAGAAATTAAATCTTACAGGAAAATTACTATCGAAATTCTCGCCCATCATTTTTTTAGCATGTTCTATTTCGTCTAAATTATAAACATGGTGATAACGAATTCCTTTAGTAAGACTCATTATTTTAAAAAATTCATCATAAATTAAGTACTTATATTTATCTAAAGGATCATTCAACAAATCAAAACTATTTTCTGAATAAAATTTTAATTGTTTAGCATGATTTATTTCATGCAACAAACAAAATAAATAAAATAAATTTTGTTTTAGTGTATTATTAACATATTCATTCAAGCTACCATAATTAAAATGAATAGTTTTGTCACCAAGATAATAACTTACAGCAAAAACTGATTCATTAACAAAATGAACTCCCTTAATATAATCTGAAACATTTAATTCATCTGCGATAATTTCAGTTACTTCTTCGATAGTTTCTGCAGGTAATAATATATCAGCTTCAGAATATTTCTTAATAGTGTCATATATGATTTTACTCATATTATCCCTACTCTCTTCCTAATTTATTTTTTAATTCTCTAGTCTTAATTTGTTTTTCACTAATAAACTTATCATCAACATGAACACCGTAATACATTCTTAATGTATTAAAGGATTCATCAGATAAATATTTATCCTCTAATTGTTTTAAATTATCTATTTGTTTATCAAATTTCATTCCTCTTAAAAATCTATAAGAAGGAGAATAAATACATATTTCTTTTCCTATTCTTTTATAACCTCTTAAAAGGGCATTATTAAGCTCATATTGAATTGTATCAATAATATCATCTCTTTTATCGTAATGCTTTACAATTGTACTTAAAGTGCTCAAAGAATTGATGTGAGCCATTCTTTCATTCGGAGCATAAGTATATAAAGATTTTTGAAATCTTCTTAATAAGGTTGCATAGTCTTTAGAATTGATATCAAAACCAAAACTTTTTATATAAGCTATATCTTTATCAGTTAATTCTGATTTCTTTTTAAAAAAGTATTTTAAATAGTTATAAGAGCAAGCATTTAATAATAAATCTATATCATTAGAATTATTCATAAATTTACCATTACTAAAAACTTCCTTTAATTGTCTTGCATGTTCAACTTCATGTAAAAGAGTTCTTAACATAGTTAAATTAGTACCATAAATAGTATCAATCATAGCATTATTTCTTATATTAGCTAGATTCAATTCAATATGTTTAGCCGCAAAAGAACAAGATCCATTAAATTTAATACATGAAGGATTCTTTAATTCATCACTAAATACTAAATTATTACAAACAATATCAAAATCATATTGATCTCTTAATATACAAAAAATTGCTTTTAAATCATTCTTAGAAAGTAATCTACCCTCTTTAGACACATCATATACTCTTTTATATATAACTTTATAATCCATAATGCACCTCCTTAATATCTAACTTTTTTATAATCATAATTATCATCAAGAAGTGCTTTTTTAAGTTTATATTCTTCCATAGGAACTTCTAAACCATAATACCAATGATCTTCAATAGACTTACTCTTATTAAAATATTCAATATGATTCCAAATACTCTTGATACTATCTTCAACATTCATACAATCAATAAATGTTTCAGTTGGAGAATAAACTTCATTCTTACCTGAATAATAACCTCTCAATTCATTCATTAGAATAAGTCCATAAAAATGGTATAGTAATTTCTTCTTTACATCAACATCAGTTTCAAATTCTTTAATAAGTTGAAGTGTATCTTGAAGAGCATTCAACTCAGCAAATCTTTCACAGGGATTATAAGTGTAATACTCACAATAAACATCATCAAAACATCTAAAATTATTATTCATTGATCCAAAATATTTATTAAAATTTTCAAGATCATCCTCAACATTCGGAGTATTACCTAACTTTCTTAAAGAAATAGATAATAAAATATACTCAAGATGATCCATAGTTGAATGATCTGAAAACTTATGATCATGAAAATCATGTAATATCTTAAATTGTCTCGCATGATGTAATTCGTGTAATAAATTTTCTAATAAATGTAGATTAATAGTCAATGGATCACTTTGTTTATTACTATCTAAAAACTCATCCATATTAAGATAAACAGTTTTATCTGCAAACAAATAGTATCCTAACTCATTCTTAAAACTACATTCTTTATAATTAGCAACATAATCTAATAGTCCTTGATCATCAGAAATAGTTCTTCCAATCATTTTTAAATCATTAAAGTCTAATAATTTGCCCAATAATGACTTTGACTTAATATACTTATATATAGTTTCATATAATTCTTTTTTCATAATATCCCCTTTAAAGTACTGCCTATTATAGTGTTTTCAAGTAATTTTGTCAAAAATAAAAACTCCTTTAAAAAGGAGTCTAATTTAATTAGAAATTTCTAGCATCTATCTCAGCCATTTTTTCCCAAACTTCAGCAGCATTTTCTTGAGTAATAGAATCATATCCTAATTCTCTTAATGCTTGAATCTTTTGAGTATTAAGTTGTTGAGTTCTACTTAATTTTTCTTCATTCTTAGCTTCAATTTCTCTTACAAATCTTTCACGAGATTTCATAATATTATTTTTCTTTAAAGCTGAATCTCCAGAGTTATATAAAGTAAATGCACTGTGAATTATACCTTCGAATATTTTTTGTTTATCTTCATTAAATTTAAATACATCAGGTTTAACAAAACCACAAGTCTTTGATAAATATCCAAGTAAGTATTTAATTTCTGGTACATTATCAATACTTAATAACATATGATGTACGTATTGAAGTGTATAGAAGTTTTCTTCATGATTAGGACTATCAGTAAGCATTTCTTTAATTAAATAAGTAATATCTGAAAGCAATGCATGTTCTTCCTTTTTAAGTCCTTTAAGATCTAAATAATCATTTTCTTGTGATTCTTTAACACCTTCTTGAAGTCTTACTTCAACTTCATTTAAATAATCGTTTGTAATTTCTAAATTATCTAAAGTATCATCATCTAAATCTCTTAAATCAAATAATTTAAGTAATAAAATCTTTTTATCCTTTGGCCATTTATCTAACGAATCAAATCCTAAATAGTTATAAACCATTTGTCTAGAAACTCCTAGATATTTAGCTAATCTTACCTTTGATATACCCAAATCTTGTAGTAATCTATTTAATTGTTCCATATCAATCTACCTTTCATTTTACATAAATATTGTAACATAATAGATTTAAAAGTGTCAACTATTTACATACTATCAAGAGCGTCTTATTTTTCTTATCCACTTCTCTAAATACGCTTTATTTCTTAAATCATTTAACCATTCCTTTGGTATTGATTTATAACCATAATAAATACCCGCAGGAAGTCCAACTAAGCTACCTCTCATACCAGTAGCATCTCCAAGAGAAACAGACCCTTTGATACTATATTGATAATTAACTGCAATACATAATATATATATTACTGATTCCAACATAGAAACTACTGAATTATCTCCATTAATATCTTTAACAAGTAAATCTAAAATATCATTTTCTATTAATCTAGAGTATTTATTTATAGTTTCTTCACTAAACATTTTATTATATTGAATCTTTCTAATTTTTTCATAAGCTTCCTCGGGTGTATCGCCATCTACAAGATATTTAAGTAATTTATAGTAAATAAATCCACCCATGAAAGAAACTTCATTATTATGTGTAGGTTTCACTATTTTTATAATATTATCTCGTAAACTCAAATCATCCATCTCTACATCTTTATACATAATAAGCAAAACAAATAATCTAGCTAAGAAAGATCCATCTTGTCTATTATCTTCAGTTAAACCAGAAGTTTCTAAATCTTTATCCCTCCAGTAATTCATTAATGCAAATCTTGTACTCTTAGATATATCAAATAAATAATCTACGCAAGCATAATCATTATTATTAACCCAATTACATAAATTATCCATAAAAGTTGGATAAAATAGATTATTACTTTTCTTTCTTGTTTTTAAATAAGAATCCATACATGCTAATACTTCACATGTATCATCACTATAAGAACCCTTAGGAGCATCATAAGCTCTATATCCTTGCATTTCTAAATCTTCAAATCTAATATTTCTTTCTTCCATATCATGTTGAACAGAAAAAGCTTCTCCGACTGCTAAACCAAATAACCCATCCTTAATATATTTCATTTCACTCACCTATTTAAAATACTTCCAATAGTATTCTCAAGAATTTTATTTAACTCTTCTTGTGAAGCAAATTCAAATACTTTTTCAAATTGAATTAATATAGTGCAATTACCACTTTCAATTAATACACCATTGATTCCACCTTCAGAGTAATTAAATTCAGGATAATCTACCAAATTATATTTAAGATATATACTCATATCATCATACATATATTTTAAATAACCAAACTTTTTAGTATTCTTAGTAGTTTCATCAATACCTTTAAATATTTCTTTTATAGAATAAATATCATTTGTAGTTTTATTAGTTACTACAATACTATTAGAGTTACTCTTAACACCATTATTAATACTATTAATATATACATTACTATATAAATCTAAATTATATTTATTATTAATATTAATATTCTTATATTTATTATTTAATACAAGTCCAGTACTTGTATATTTTTTATCTTGAGTAATACTTATATTACTTTCTAAAAATTTAAATAACTTCTCTATATTCTTATATTTAAATCCAATCTTTTCTCCACTTAATATAAAGTAATAGTCATTAATAGAATCCCCATTAATATATTTATAAGCATAAAAGTAATCACTATTCTTATTATAAAAGAAGATAAAATCATTTATTTCAAACTTTTCATAATTAGAATCATTAGAATAATCTTTCACTATAGTATTAGTTTGATATAAAATCTTATGGAATTTAAGTTCTGTATCTACAATAAAGAATTCATTTAATTCAGATATATTCTTATTTATATTATTAAATAAAAAATAATGATTCTTATTTAAATTAATTCTATAAATAGAACTATTAATATTACCATATAAATCTATTTCAAAATTATCTAGCTTTAGTAAACCATAATTATCACTTATATCTTTATTATAAGTTTTATTATATTTAATTAATTCTTCTTCAGAATACTTCTCACTTAAATTATCAAAATTAGTAATAAGACCTAATTCTTCTTCAGGAACTTCCATATTAACATTTACGTTTTTATTAGCAGTACTTATAATACCAATTCCTAAGAATAAACATACAAAGAACATAAGCAAAAGAAAACTAAATATAAATACTTGCCATATTTCAATTTTCTCTTTTCCAATTTTGAAACTTAACAAACTCTTCATATGTTCACCATCCTAATATAATTATACAAGAATATTACTTAATCTTAAAGAAAAACAATAAAAAAGAGCTTAAATTAAGCTCTTCCTGCATATTTACCGTCTTCAGTAGTAATAAGAATTTTTTCTCCTTGTTGAATAAATAAAGGAACTTTTACTACATAACCAGTTTCAATAGTAGCATCTTTTTGTGCATTGTTAGTTGTATTACCTTTAACAGCTTCAGTTGTTTCAGTAACTTCATATTCAACTTTATCTGGTAAGTTAATTCCTAAGATTTCACCTTCATATGTTACTATTTGTACTTCCATACCTTCTTTTAAGAATTTTAATTGATCTTTTAATTTTTCTCCAGGTATTTCCATTTGGTCATATGTTTCATTATTCATGAATACATATTCATCACCATTAGCATATAGATATGACATTGGAAGTCTGTCTACTCTTGCTCTTTCAACAGTAATGTTAGTGTTGTAAGTATTTTCAACTAAAGCACCAGTTCTTAAGTTTCTTAATTTCATTCTCATGAATGCAGAACCTTTACCTGGTTTAACGTGTTGGAAATCTTCAATCATACATAATTTTCCATCAACGATAATAGTCATACCATTTTTAATATCATTAATACTAATATTCATATATACTTACTCCTTTCTTTAAAGTTTAATTTATATTAACTACTTAGCACTCTTAGTAGCAATTTTAACTTCTTTAAAAACTTCTACTTTACGAGTAATTGGATCATATTTTCTTAATTCTAATTTTTCTCCATTTTTAACGTTTCTAGTAGTAGGTCTAAGCATATATCCACTTGCTGTACTTTTAAGACCAACATTGTGTCTAGCACCAGTTTTCTTTGTATTAGCCATTGTAATGCCTCCTTTTTTCGAACTATTGGTATTTTATCATAGTTATATGTATTTTTCAAACACTTTTTAGTATTTTAGTTTAAGCTTTTAAAGTAAAGTAACCACCTTTATCTTTTGTCTTAGCATAATCACCTGAAGCTTTGCTTGATGTATATCCTTCTAAACTTTCACAATTAAAGAAAGTACTAGTTTTTTTGTCAGAAGCAAGTGATTCATTTGACCAAGCATTAGATACATAAATAATACGTAATTTACGACATGTATTAAATGTATTAATCATATTAGTAACTTTATTTGATTTAACACCACTTAAATCAAGTGTTTCTAATTCTTTATCAGCAAAGAAAGTCATAGACATATTATTAACTTTAGTAGCATTTAAAGAAGATAAATCTATATTCTTTAATTTATAACAATAACCAAAAGCAGTCGCAAAATCTTCAAGAGCAGTATCTTCAAACCCAGATAAATTTATTGAAGTTAATTCAAATAAATTAGCAAATGTACCATTTAAAGATTTATTACTATTTAATTTAATATTAGATAAATCTAATTTCTCTAAAGTTTTACAATTACCAAACATACCTTTCGCACTTGTAACAAGTGGCATATTAGCATTACTTAAATCTATTTCTTTAAGATTTAAACAATTATAGAAAGTCATTTCTGCTGTAGTTGCATTAGCAAAATTCTTATTTTTTAATACTAAATTTTCTAAAGCTTGGCAATTATAGAAAACACCATTTAAACTTTTAACTCTAGAAAAATTAAAATTAGAAAGATCTAACTCTTTAAGTGAAGTACAATTTTGGAAAACCCAACCCATATCAGTAACATTAGTACATTTCCAAGAACTTAAATCTAATTCTTCAAGTTTATTACAGTTTTTAAAAGTACCTGTAAGATTAGTTAAATTACTTACATTAATTTTTTCAATATTATATATTTTTTTTAATTTTAAACAATTTACAAAAACACCATTTAAATTTTTAACTTTACTAATAGTCTCAGGTAAATAAACATATTCTAATGAATTTCCAGTTACACTATCAGCACATCCAAACATTTGACTCATATCAGTTGCATTATCAAAAGAAGTATGTGATAAATCCATTGTTCCAGTTAAATTAGTACAATTATAAAAAACTTGACTAAGATTTGTAGTTTTCTTTAAATTCCAATTTGTAACATCAATTGTCTTTAAATTACTACAAGCCATAAATATTCCTTGCAAAGTTGATGCATTAGAGGTATTCCAATTAGATACATCAAGGTAATCAAGGCTACTGCAACCTCTAAAAGCATAATTAAAATTACTTACATTAGAAACATCCCACTTAGATACACCAATAACACCTAATTTATAACAATAGCAAAACATTAAAGAAATATTACTAAATTTAGGAGATAAAATATCACCTTGATTATCAATAGCTTCTAATCCTTGAAAATTATAAAACATATATGATGCATTAGCAGGCCAATAAACTTTATTAGAAGAAGAATACCAACTTAATACCCCATTAGATGAATCATATTGAGCAAAGATTTTAGTAGTAGCACTACTATCACTTAAAACAGTACCGTTACTAATTGGAGCATTAGTTCTTCTAATTACTTTCAAATTAGTATCAACAGTATTATAATCAGCATCTACTTTACCACTAACTAATCTTTTTATAGTTTTATTAAAAGTAGCACCACTTAAAAATTGTGTTTCTCCATTTTGAGTATGAGTAGCACTAGCTCCACTACCAGATCCACTTGGTTCAGTCTTTTCAGAATCACAATCTACACATTTATAAGAAAAGCATCCTAGATCACTTATAGCATATTCATCAATATTAGTTTTAAAACCATTATCTCCAACTTTAAGATATCTAGTTACTTTTGAATTAGTTTTATTATTATATTCATAATTAGAAACCATAAATTGACTATTATGAATATTCATATAATACTTATTACCATTTACACTAGGATAAACTACAACATATCCTTTATTCTCTCCAGTATCAGCAAGTCCTAATGAATCTTCAATATCATATACAACACAAGTATTACTATAATCTAAATTAACTGCAGCATCAGATTCGTATCTTGAAACAACATCTTCATAAATTTTATCTACATAAGCTGCAAAAGTATTCTTTTTGGCATCATTAATAATATTTGTAGTTATTGGTGCACCTAATGTAATAAGAAGTGCAATTACCACAATAACAGCAAGTAATTCTACTAAAGTAAAACCTTTTTTCTTTTCAATTGTATATATATCTTTCATAGTATCACCTATATTATTATTTTAGCATAACAACATAAAAAAAAGAAGAAGTGCTATTCACTTTCTTCTACTTTATCATCAGCATATATTTCTTCTAATTTTTCTACTTTAGATTCATTATATTCATCTAAATATCCTTTATATCTAGAAGTAGTATATTGTTTTTGTCCAGTTACATATCCATATATTGAAAAATGTTCAATAGTATTACTTACCATAACTGAATCATTCTCATCATGTAAGAATGTTACTCTAATATCATTTTCTTCAAACTTTTCTAATTTATATCTAGTATCAAAGAATGTTGTATACTCTTGTTCATCATCAACAGAATCAGCTTTAAGAGCATCTACAAAAATACTTTCAGTTGCTTTATCTAATTTATTTTGCCAATAAATATTATTACAAAAATCAAATAGAACCGAAAATAAGAAAACTCCTACTGGTACTAATAATAAATATAATAATTCTCTTCTTTTACTTGCTTCTTTATTCATAATGCACTTCCTATTCTCAATTAATTATATCATTTATTTTTCTACCATAGTATAATCTTTACATTTAAGATTAGTAACTAATTCATCTACATTAAATGATTCATCATTAAAATTACTAGCACTTTCAATAATATTATTCTTATTTACAAAAAGTAAATTAGTAACAATAAATGATTTATTATGTATAGATAAATATACAGAATCATCTTTAACAATTGAATAACCCTCATAAGTACCTAAGTTATCAAAAGGTAAATCTTTTCTTATATCATAAATAACACAGTCATAAGTAGAACCATTATAATACTTATTATAATCATCCATAGTCTTTTCAGATATATTATTAAGCATTTCCTCAAATACTTTTTCTTCAGTAATTCTAAATAGACTATTAATGAAAGGTATAATCATAATACCAATAAAGACAACACCAATAATTGATAAAAATAATTCCCATATACTAAACTTTTTCTTCATACGCTTCACCTATCATATTTAATATATCATAATTGCATAAAAAAAAGAAGAATACTAATTCTTCTTTAAAAAATCTTGTAAATATTTTTTAAGATTAATACTAATATTTTCAGGTAATATTTCTTTAAGTTCATCAATTGATGCTTCACTCATCTTTTTAACACTACCGAACCTTTTTATTAATTCTTTCTTTCTTACAGCCCCTATTCCATCAATATTATCTAAGACTGATGAAATAGATCCTTTATTTCTTATTTCTCTGTGATAGCTAATAGCAAATCTATGAACCTCATCTTGAATAAAAGTTAAATAATGGAATAAATCACTTGTCTTATCTATTTCATAGATTTCTTCAGTATCTCCATCCATTAATGCATTAGTTGAGTGTTTATCATTCTTAACTAAACCGCATACTTTTATTCTATCTTGAAGATTCAATGAATCAATTATTTCTTTAACAGCATGTATTTGTCCTAAGCCACCATCAACAAGTATTAAATCAGGTAATTCAGACTTTTCTACTAATGCTCTATAGTATCTACGATAAGTAACTTCTTTCATAGTTCCATAGTCATCATTAACATCCATAGAAACTTTAAACTTTCTATAGTTATTCTTACTAGGAACTCCCTCGATAAATACTACCATAGCACTTACTGCAAATGAACCAAACAAGTGTGAGTTATCAAATGATTCAATTCTATGAATAGATCTACCAAGAAGTTTACTTAATTCTTCATTAGCACCCTTAGTTCTATCAACTTTTCTTATATTTTGTTTAATATTATTTGAATGATTAATCTTAGCATTCTCATAAACTAAATCTAAAAGTTTTTTCTTAGGTCCTTTTTCTACATAGATAAAGTTATTACTAATAGCTTCATTAAGTATATCTTTATCAATAATATTAGGAATAATAATTTCTCTAGGAATTTCATTTCTTTGATAAAAGTTAGCTAAATAATTAAGAATAGCTTCTTCTGGTTCATCATCAGGAATATTAATTATTTCATTCTTAGAACCAATTAATTTACCTTTACGAACAAAGAATATATTAATAGATAAAAATGCATCTTTATAATAATAGTTAAATACATCTCTATTAACTAAGTCAGACATATCAATCTTTTGTCTTTCTTGAATAATATCAATATAATCTAGATATTCTTTTAATTCATGTGCTCTTTCAAAATCTAAATTACCACTTGCATTTTCAATTCTTTCTAAGATTTTATCTCTAATGATAGAATCATTTCCATTAAAGAATGAAGTTATATCATTAATCATACTATCTACGATAGTTTGATCATATTCTTTACAACAATAACCTAAACATTCATGTATATGATAATAAAGACATACTTCCTTAGGTTTACCGTTACATTTCTTCAAAGGATATATTTCATTTAATAGTCTAACTATATGGTTAGCAGCCGTAGCATTAACAAAAGGACCATATAAAGTTCTTCCTTCACGTTTTTTAATATTTAAATATCTTACTACTTTTAATTCAGGATAAGGAGTTTTAACTAATTCTATATATGGATAACTCTTATCATCTTTAAGAAGAATATTATATTTAGGATTATATTTCTTAATTAAGTTAATCTCTAATAGAAAAGACTCTAATTCTGAAGAAGTAACAATAAAAGTAAAATCATATATATTTTTAACTAATTCTTGAGTCTTACCATTTTGTTTACCATTAAAATAAGAAGTCATTCTATTTTTAAGATCTTTAGCTTTACCTACATATATAATTACACCATTAGAATCTCTATATTGATAACTACCTGGTTTATGTGGTACAAGAGCTAGTTTTTCTTTTAAATAATCTAACCTAGGATTCATACTAAAACTCCTTTCTTGAAGTTATTATATAATAAATATATATTAATTGCACTAATCCCTAATATTTGATAAGATAATTCTTCGAAAAAGGAGCTTAATATGGAAAATATAAATACAAAGTACTCATTTCTTACAGATAAATCAGCAAGAGAATTTTATTATCCTGCACTTTTTGATGACTTTAAGAAAAGATTCAATGAAGATAAATCATTATTAAAAAATTTCTCTGAAGAGTTATTAGTATTTTTAAATAACTTAGAATATGACTATCTTAAGAAAACTAAAACAATAAATCTTAATTATGAAACTAATAAAGAAGAATTACTTGAAGAAATAACAAACTTCATTATATCTCTTGAAGATAAAGAGATTATAAATGAATATGCAAAAATAATAAGTAATGAGGAATCAATTAATATTGATAATAAAGAAAACGAAATATTTTCCGGAAATTGTATTACTGAAAACAAGAATTCACATATAACATTAATTCAAAGAAATACTCTCGAAGACTTTACTATCCTAGCCCATGAATTTGGACATGCACTTGAATATAAAATATATGGTAATCAATTAAATGATTATATTAAATATTCTTTCTTTGAAGTATCAAGCTATTATTTTGAATTATTAATGATGAATCATATTGAAAAGAATACAAATTTTAATATACCAGCATCATTATTAATAGGAAATAAAATAAATTATATAAGTAGATATATATGGCAATATCACTTAGCAAATTATATTAATTCCTTAAATTCATATAATGATTATTTAATCAAAGATTATGTATCTAAATCATTATCAATTAATTGTTATAATGACAGCACTAATTCATTACATCTTCATAATGTCGAAGAAACAACTAATCTAATATCATCATTTATGATAGCCTGCAATTTATATTTAGAAACCATAAATGATAAAGAAAAAGGTCTTAATAAATACAAATCTTTGATGACTAGTCCAAACTTCGATTTAATGGAATTCTTAGATTATAACTCGATTAACTTCATGAGAGATAATACTCCATATGAACTACTAAAAATACAATCAGAGATAGCATACAAAAAATTAATTAAATAGTATAATAAAGTTAGGTGATTATATGAAACTAATCAAAACTGAAGAAGTTATAGTAAAAAAATCTAAATTCATAGGATATCTATATGAAATAGATTCAAAAGAAGAAGCTAAAAAAATCATCGATGATTTACACACTGAACATAAAAAAGCAAGACACATCCCATATGCTTATAAAGTAAATGGAACTGCTTCAAAGTCAGATGATAAAGAACCAAGCAATACTGCAGGTATGCCTATTTATAATCTACTAGAAAGAAAGAATATGGATAATTCATTAATCGCAGTAGTAAGATACTTCGGAGGCATCAAACTTGGAGCTGGCGGCCTTTTTAGAGCATATATGGATGCTGCAAATAAGGTGTGTGAAAAAGACGAATAAAGAAGCTTTAATAAAAAAAGATATATAAAATAATTGATATAAAATATCAAATATAATACAATATATGTAGAGGAAGCATTACCTACGTAATGTTATCTCGTTTGGAGATAAGCATCGGTATTTTAACTGATGCTTTTTTTATTAACCAAAACCCCCTGAAAGCCTTGTTATTGCCTAAAGATTATATAAACAATATTAATAAAATAATAATTACCTTAAATAGTATGATTAGTGGGTCATTTCTATTAAGCATAATTATCACCTCACCTTCTATTACTAGTTAGTGAGATAACATCAGGATAACACTCCCTCTAATATACTTATACACGGTTACCCCCTCAAATTACTTGAAATTTCTTTCAAAAATGTTCTGACCCCCTCAGATTTTAAAAATCTGTTATATTTTGTAAAATAATTTACTGTAAAAAAAAGTAAAATAAGAGATAACAATTGTTATCTCTTATTTATTTAAACTTCTAGTTTTTGGTTTATCTTCATTTTTATTAATATAAGTATGAGTTTCAGAATCATATTCTATATTAAACTTATCAAATAGTTCTTGAGCATTATTAATATTCTTAGTACCTAAAATTTCTTCAGGATCAAAATTATCTAAAGTAGTTTCAATTTCTTTTTTATTTATAACTTTCTTAGGTTTTACTTCTATTAAACCAACATGAGTTTTAGGTTTATTTTTAACTGGAGTTTCTTTTACCACTTCTTCTAATTTTTTTTCTACCATCTCTTCTTCTTTTTCTTCGTCAACTTTTATAGAATCATAATTAATCATTATCGCAGTCGATATAGATGGGTCTTTAGAATACAATTCTTTTTGTTCTTTAGTCATTTCTTTTAATCCACCAATCATATTAAGAGTAAGTATTGTTTCACCCTTTTGTCTTTGGTAAACATATCCTGCATAAAAAGAACCAAAAATATTTAATACAGGAACTTTAGAACATAAAGTTAATAACTCAGAACTTCCAAGTAAATCATCCAATTTACTTCTTACTTTATCAAAATCAATAATATAACCTTGATCGCATAAATCTTTTAATAATCTAAAAAAGATAATAAAATTCATTGCTTTACTTGTTGGAATAGAAAGCAAACATAATGCTAAAATTTGAATCATAATAACAACTCCTTTTTGTAAGTTGATATTATATACTTTTATTTATAAAAAAGCAAAAAAATCTTCATAAAGAAGATTTTATATATCTTTAACTTTAGATAAGAATGACTTAACTCTAGAGTCTTTAGGATGGTCAAATATTTCTTCAGGAGTTCCTTCTTCAACAATATTACCATCATCCATAAATATAACTCTTGTACAGAAGTCTTTAATAAAGCTCATTTCATGAGAAACAATAACCATAGTCATTCCATTCTTAGCTATTTCTCTCATTAATTTAGTAACTTCACCAATCATCTCTGGATCTAATGCTGAAGTTGGTTCATCAAATAGCATAATGTCTGGTTTCATAATTAAAGCTCTTATAATAGCTATTCTTTGTCTTTGACCGCCTGATAGCTCTCTTGGATAGTTTAATTTTTTATCTTCAAGATCTATCTTTTTAAGAAGTTTAATTGCTTCTTTAGTAGCATCACTCTTACTCATTAATCCTTGTTTAACTGGAGCAAGAATAATATTATCTAAGACTGTCATATTATTGAATAAATTGAATTGTTGGAATACCATACCTACCTTTTTTCTTAAATTAGATAAATTATCATTTAAATCAATTTTATCATTATTTAATATTACTTTACCTGAGGTAGGAACCTCTAACATATTAAGACTTCTAAGGAATGTAGATTTACCACATCCTGAAGGTCCAATAATACCAATTCTCTCTCCGTCATTAATAGTTAAATTAATGCCTTTAAGAACTTTTTTATTACCAAAGTTTTTCTTTAAATCTTTAATCTCAAGCATTTTTTAGCCTCTTTTCCATTAAAGCAACTGCTTTACTTAAACTAAATGTAATAATTAAATAAATTATTGCAATTAATATAAGTGGGAAGAAATAATCATATGTACGTGAAGCAATAATATCAGATGCTTTAGTTAATTCTACGATTCCAATATAAGCTCCAATAGATGTTTCCTTTACTAAAGTAATAAATTCATTACCTAACGTAGGAAGTATATTCTTTATCGCTTGAGGGAATATAATATATCTCATTACTTGACCATATTTTAAACTTAAAGCATAACCAGCTTCAATTTGTCCTTTATCAATTGACTGAAGTCCACTTCTAATAATCTCGGCTACATATGCAGAACTATTAATACCAAAAGCCATAATACCAACTAAAACCATATTTACACTGTGAGAACCAAATATAATGTAATAAATAATCATTAATTGTAATGTACTTGGTGTTCCTCTAATAATGTCTATATAAAGTTTAGCAAGTCCGTTTAATAATTTTAACTTACTTGTATAATCATGGAAGTTTCTAATAAGAGCTAAGATAGTTCCTAAGATAATACCAAGTATTACTGCACCAAGTGCAATTAATAACGTATTCTTAAAACCTGTGATAATAAACTTATATCTACCATCTACGATAACTGATCTATAAAATCTATTACCTATGTTAGTGAATATATTACTACTCTTTTCATTATTAGTTTCACTATTATCTTCTTCACTTTCTAAATGTTTAAGAAGTATTTCATCTATTTCTCCAGATTCTTTCATTTTCTTAATAACTGTATTACATGCATTTAAAAGTGATGTATTACCGGGAGCAACAACCATTCCATAAGAATCACTAATTAATGGTTCTTCTAATATAACCATGGAATTATCAATTAAATTTTTCGCAGGTAATTCATCCATTACTACTGCATCTACTTTTCCTTGTTTTAAATCTTCAATACAAGCAAGGAATTTATTTTCTCTAACAAGTTCAATCTCTGAATATTCATCAGTAATATAAGAATCAGCTATTGTACCTAATTGAACAGCAACTTTTCCATGTAATGTATCTTTACTAGTAATGTCACTATCTACTTTTGTAATAATAATTTGATTACTAGTAATATAGTTATCAGTAAAATCTACTTGAAGTGCTCTTTCTTCAGTATAACTAATACCAGCAGCTCCAATATCACTTTTACCACTTCTTACTTCACTAATAATAGAATCGAAATGTACATCTTTAACTTCTAATTCTAAATCTAAGTATTCAGCAATTCTTCTTACTATATCTACATCTACACCAACTATTTCACCATTAGAATAATACTCATAAGGATGAAAACCAGCCTCAGTAACCATAACAAGTTTACCTTTTACTTCTTTTTCACATCCTGTTAATACAAAAAAAGAACAAATAACTAAGAATAAATAAGCTATTTTCTTCATATACATCACCTATCTTACTATTAATATAGTACCATAATTCTTAATTATCATAAACACTTACTTTACACTCAAAATTTAAGTTTTTAAAGAAAACATGATATAATACAATACTTGTGAGGAGGTAAACAACATGAATTTAGATATTAAACACGATATTAGATATTCTGATGCAATAAATAAAGATTATAGATATATTAATATATCTGACATACATAGTAATGTAGAAGCTTTAAAAGAAGTATTAGAATATATAAAAAATAATATAGATATTGATTTTCTTACAATAAGTGGAGATACATTAGACACTATTGATAATGAAAATAATAGAGAAATATCAATACTAATCGAAGAATATTCAAAAGTTTTTCCTATATTTATTTGCTTAGGAAACCATGATACAGTTTATTTTAATGATAAAAAAGAAATTAATACTAATATTAAATCTATTTTTAATTACATTAATAGAACAAATAATATCACAGTACTTGAAAACAATGATATCTCTGAATATGAAGAATTATTAATTAGATCATTTAACTTACCTACTGATACATGGTATCAAAACCATGAAAACTCAAAAATATACAAACAAGAATTATTAAATAATTATAAAATAATTAAAAATAAATTAACTATACTCTTAAGTCATAGTCCAAATGGATTCATAGGAAAAGATGTAGAATTATCTAATTATAATGAAGTATTAAAAAATACTATCATAAACTCAGGACACATGCATGGAGGATTTGTTCCATTAGGTGTTCAAGAATTTATGAATGATAATCTAAAAGATACTAAACTATATGGTAAAGGTTTAGTTGGTCCTTATGGAAAATTATTACCAAATAATGCATACGGAACATATCATAATAATACAACATCACTTTTAATTACCGGAGGAATAACTAAGGCATCTGAAAGTAGTCCAATATTAATTAATAATTTAGTTAATAAAGTATTACCACCAGAAATCAACTTAGTAGATATTAAAAGTTCTGATGTAAACTTAGTAAGAACTCAATATAAAAGAATAAAAAAATAACTCAATTTCTTATTGAGTTATTTTTATTTTATAAAAACATCATTGCAAGTGTAAGTATAACTACGTTAGCTAATGCTATGCAAAGTAATACTTTACCTACCCATTTTAACCAAGTTGTATATTGAACTTTAGCAAGTGCAAGTCCACCCATGATAGCCCCACAAGTTGGAGTAAATAGATTAACAAATCCATTAGCAGCAACCATTTCCATAACAGTTGTTTCAACATTGTATCCAACAGAATTAGCAAGAGCTCCCATGATTGGTGTACTTAATGTAGCAAGTCCACTACTTGATGGAACTAAGAATGATAAACCTACATGTAAGAAGTAATTTGCAGGTGCAAATACAGCCTTAGGTATAACTCTCAAGATTTCAGCAGCTTGATTAATAATATAATTATCTAAATATGTTTCAGTCATTAATACAGAAGCACCACGAGCAAGAGCAATAATTAAGATAACTCCTACCATATCATCAGCACCATCTATAATAAGATCAACAATTTTACTTTCTTTCATTCTATTAACTATAGCAATAACAATTGTCATAATTAAGAACCATAAAGTAGATTCTTGGAAGTACCATTCTCCGATTGGGGCTCCAACTAACCAAGATAGTCCAATATATGGAGTATCTACAAAGAAGTTAATACCAAAGTCTTCCCAAGGAATAAATCCAACGATCATTACTAAGAAAGTAAATGCAAATAGAATTAAAGTTAAAACTTGTTTACCATTTAATTTAACTTCTTTCTTATCAGCATCATTATCACCATAATATTCTTCCATATCTCTTTGTTCTTGTAAACTTAAGAATGTAGAACCTTTTTTCTTAATAACTTTCTTAGCATAACTTGTAACAAAGAATATTGAAATTAATAAAGTAGTAATCCAAAGAACTGCTCCTAAACCAATTACAATACCTTGATTTACTTTAATACCTTCAGGTAAAGCATCAATTGCAACACCAACAGCAAATGGGTTAACAGTTGATCCTAATGTACCAGAACCAGCTCCAAGTAATACTATCGCAGAAGCAACGATTGTATCCATACCAGCAGCAACCATAGTAGCAGCTAAAATAGCATAGAATCCAACTGTTTCTTCAAGCATTCCATATGTACTACCACATATTGAGAATATAAACATTAATATAGGTATTAAAACAAGTTCTTTTCCTTTTAGTTTTCTAACTAAAGATTGAATACCTGTTTCAATAGCTTGTGTTTCATTAACTATCTTTAAGAATGCTCCTAAGATAAGAACGAATACACAAATATCAATTGCATCAACAAATCCTTTAACAGGACTTAATAGAGTTTGTGATAAAGTAGCACCAACTACTCCACTACCTGCGATAATCTCTTCACCTTCAAATTTTGCATTTGGAAGTAAATGAGTAACACCTGCAAGTATAAATATTAATAATAAAATAATAGTAAATGAAGATAAACTTAATGAGAATCTTTCTTTTTTCTTTTTAGGTTCAGTTGTTCTTTCAGGTTTATAAATAACTGTACCTGTTTTACCTTCAAGAGCATCTTTAGCTCTATCTAAAGAAGTAATAATTGAATCATTACCAGTTGCTTTAGTAAATTCGATTGCAGATTCAATCTTAGGAAGCATTGAACCTTCACCAAATTCATCATTTCTAATGCCTACTCTTGCTTCAGCAATAGACATTCTATCAACTTTTTCTTCATTTGTTTTATTAAAGTTGAAAGATACTTGATCTACAGCAGTAAGAATAACTAGTTTATCTGCATGTAATTCTTTAGCAAGTAATGCACTTGTTCTATCTTTATCAATTACTGCATCAATTCCTTCATATCCTTCATCTTTTGTCATAACGACTGGAACACCGCCACCACCACAAGCAATAACAATAGTTCCATCTTCTAGGTTATTTTTAATTGTATCTAACTCTAAGATTTTCTTAGGAGTTGGAGAAGCAACAACTTTTCTCCATCCTCTACCAGAATCTTCTTTATAAACAGCATGATCTATTTTCTTAGCTTTTTTAGCTTCTTCTTCAGTCATGAAGTTTCCAATTGGTTTCGTAGGATTCTTAAAAGCTGGGTCTTTAGGATCTACTTCAACTTGAGTTACAAGTGTAACTACATCCTTTTTCATTTTTCTTATATCAAGCTCATCTTTGATAGCTTGTTGTAATTGGTAACCAATATAACCTTGTGACATTGCACCACTTTCTGCAAATGGCATATCATCTTCTTTCATGGCATTATAAATCATTCCAACTTGAGGACCATTACCATGAGTAATAATAACTTGGTTACCACTTTCAACTAAATCAACGATATTTCTAGCAGTACCTATAAGTAAATCATGTTGTTCTTGAGGTGTTTTTCCTAAAGCGTTTCCACCTAACGCGATTACTATCTTACTCATTTTTTCATTGTCTCCAACATTACAGCTTTAATAGTATGTAATCTATTTTCAGCTTCTTCAAATACTCTTGATTGAGGTCCTTCAAATACTTCATCAGTAACTTCCATTTCTTTAAGCCCAAACTTTTCTTCAATTTCTTTTCCAATCGTAGTCTCATTATTATGGAATGAAGGTAAACAATGTAAGAAAATAGCACCTTTCTTAGCATTATCCATTACTTTTTGATTTATTTGATATGGTTTTAAAAGTTTAATTCTTTCTTCCCATAGTTCCATAGGTTCTCCCATTGAAACCCATACATCAGTATATAATGCATCAGCATCTTTAGTACCAATCATTATATCTTCAGTCATTTCGATTGAAGCTCCCGTTTTCTTACATATTTCTTTACAAGTTTTAACTAATTCTTCATTAGGCCAAAGTGCTTTAGGAGCACAACATGCAAAATGCATTCCTAACTTAGAACAAACAACCATTAATGAGTTACCAACGTTATTTCTAGCATCTCCACAAAAAACTAATTTACGTCCTTTAAGATCACCAAATTCTTCTTTGATAGTCATAACATCTGCAAGCATTTGAGTTGGATGGAATTCATTAGTTAATCCATTCCAAACTGGAACTGTTGAATATTTAGCTAAAGCTTCAACTGTAGCTTGATCAAATCCTCTATATTCAATTCCATCATACATTCTACATAATACTCTAGCTGTATCTTCGATAGTTTCTTTCTTACCCATTTGAGAACCAGTTGGTCCAATATAAGTAGCTTGCATTCCTAAATCTACAGCACCAGCTTCAAATGAGCATCTTGTTCTTGTAGAATCTTTTTCAAATAAAAGTACTACTTGTTTTCCTCTTAAATGTCTATGAGATTCACCATTTCTTTTTTGTTTTTTTAATGTAGCAGAGACTTTCAAAAGATGTTCAATTTCTTTTGGAGTAAAATCTAAAAGTTTTAAAAAGTCTCTTCCTCTTAAATCTACCATTCTACATCCTCCCTTACTAAAGGCATTGACATACATCTAGGGCCTCCACGACCTCTACCTAATTCAGCACCCTCAATTTCAATAACTTTAATTCCAGCTTTTTTAAGTACTTTATTAGTTTCAGTATTTCTACTATAAACTACTACAACACCAGGTGCTATTGCTAAAGTATTAGAACCATCATTCCATTGTTCTCTTTCAGCAACAACTCTATCTCCACCACCGCATGGTATTAAAGTGATTTCATGTTTTAAATATTTCTTTAAAATAGCTTGAAGTGAACCTTTAACTTCTACAACATTTAAATCTTGAGCAGTCTTAGGATCATTTCCTTCAGTAATTTCATAAACTTGAAGTGTATCAGTTATACCAGGATGGTATGTAAATGTATACTTATCAATTTGTGTAAATACTGTATCTAAGTGCATAAACGCTCTACTTGATGGAATCTTAAATGCAAGAACAGTATCAATTGGACAATCAGGATCTTTGAAGTAATTAACTGCTAATTGATCAATTGCACCAGGTTCAGTTCTTTGAGAAATACCTATTGCAACTATATGATCATTAATATTTAAGAAGTCTCCACCTTCAGTACTCCATTCATAAGAATTACCATAATATTTTGGGGTATCTTTATAATCTGGATGATACTTAAATATAAAATCAGCATAAATACATTCTCTATTTCTTGTTTCAGAGTACATATGATTAATATTTACACCACTACCACAACTCGCAAAATTATCTCTTGTGAAATAAAGATTTGGAAGTGGCGCACAAATAAATTTGTCTGGTGGATATACCTTATCTAAAAGTGTTGGATATACCTTTAATTGAATCTTAGGTAAATCATCCACTCTTATACCAGCCATAGTTTTTAGAACTAACTTTTTATTATCTTTAATTTTGAAAAGATATTCATAAGCTACGTTTCTAAATTTAACTGTATTAACTCCAGCTTCACTTAGGAATCTATCAATAAATTCATTTTTGATATCATCACTAATGTCTAAGACTTCAGCCATTAAGTCTTCAAGATAAACGACATCAACGCCGTTATCTTTTAATGCTTTAGCAAAAGCATCATGTTCTTTCTTAGCATTTGGTAGGAAAGGAATATCATCAAAAAGTAATTCTGCCAATGTATCAGGTGTTAAATTTAATAATTCATTGCCAGGTCTATGAAGAAGAACTTTTTTTAATTTTCCAATCTCGCTTGTAACATGTATATTACTCATCACACAATTCTCCTATTCTACATTTAAATTATAGTAAAGAAAAAAATTAAAGTAAATCCTATCGCAAGAAAAAAATCACTTATAAAAGTGATTTTAATTCATTTCAATATAAATATCGTTTTTAATATTATTAATTGTATAAGTATTACCATTTTTATTAACGTCTGAGTATTCAAATAGTTTTGTTTCACCTTCAATTAAATATGAGTAATATACTTTTACATCTCCATTATAATTAAAAGTATAACTATCATTATAAGAAACACTTGTATTAATATCAGTATTAGATTTAATTGTACTCTTATAATCTTCTAACGGTTTATAAATAAATGTAACATCAGGTGATACACTCCTTTGATTATTCACCCAAGTTTCAGTTGAAGAATCACCATATACAGTAATAGTTTTACCTTTATTAGCACTAAAGTTATCTGCATACACTTTATAAGAACTATTAATGTGAGGAATAACTAGTGTATTAAGCATAGGACAATCATTAATAGTATGTCCATATAGAATATTAACACTAGGACCAAATACTATTTTTTCAACAACACTATTACCGCGCATTAACCAATCACTTATTTCATGTAATGAATTAGGTAAAACAATAAGTTTTATTGTATCTGAATAACCAAATGCTAATCCTCTACCCGCAGTATGTCCTTCATTTAAAATAAGTGCATCAGTAGATAATCTAGCTAAACTATATAATCCGACGCCAGTTATCTTATTACCTTCAAATTTAATATCAGTTACTTTAGTAGTTTTAGAATAACTATAAGGTGCCATAAGCATAGCAGGTATATAAGTTACATTTTCTCCAAATATTAACTTCATACCATATTTAGCACCAGTATTATATAAAGTATAATTAGTACCAACATTACTATCTCCTTCTTGATGAGATAAATCATTTAACTTAATAGAGTCAATTCTAAAGTATTTAACATAAGATAAATCATAAAATGCAAATTTACCTAATGCAGTTACATTTTCACCAATAACTATATTTTCAATATTCTTTTTATATTTATACCATGTTGGCAAATGATCTAAAGTATAATCAGCCATATCTCCACTACCACTAATAGTAAGTGTTGATGTAGCACAATCATAATTCCATAATGTATTACCACTAGTACCATTATCTGATTCTACTCTATATCTAAAGTCAACAGTACTTAAATTAGAATCTAATCCTAATATTTGTTCTTTAACTTTTGGATTCTTAAGATAAATAATAGCATTACTATTAGTTTGATAAAATAAATTTGTAATAGAAGCATCACTATTATTAAATTCTATAGATGACATATCTACTTCTTTTAATACTTTATTATTTCTAAAGACAGCTTTAAAACTATCTATTTTTTCAGGTTCCCAATTAGAAATATTAATATACTCAAGTTCTAAACATTCACCAAAAGTGCCATCAAACGAGGTTACTTTAGACACATCTAATCCACTTATATCAATAGATTTTAATTTTCTACATGCATAGAATGCATATCCAACTGCAACTAACTTTCCATCAGAATACCATCCATTAATATTTAAATTTTCTAGATTAATACATCCGCAGAACATAGATGAAATATTATTAACATGACTTACATCAAAATGCTCTAAATCAAGTGTAGTAAGTGAACTACAGTTATAGAACATACCGTTCATATGAATTACATTATCGGTATATAGATTTCTTAAATCAATTGTTTTAACTTTTGTTAAACCTGCAAAGAAATCACTCATTGAAACAGGAGCTTGTATTTTACCATTAGCACATATAACTAAATCATACATTCCATCTTCACTTGCCGGAGTTAAGTATCCAATAACTGAATTATCTTGAATCATAGACATATCCCACTGTACTACTACATTACTTGGAATATTAATAGTGTTTTTAAAAATAACAGATACTATTTTTTCTTTATATTCATCACTTCTGAATTTATCTAAGTTTTTATTAAGATTAGTCATAACAGAATATTCAGTATCAAATTTTCTTTGTAATACTTTTTTATAGAATTTACCACTTGGTTTTAAAGTTTCATCTTCTAAATCTTTAGTCCATCCATCAGGTGCAGTTAAACCGAAGCACCATTGCATTGGTTGAAATGCATAATAAGTAAAACTCAAATTATGATTTATTAAAAATTTAGCAAAAGATGTACCATAAGCTTCATTCCAATAATAAGGATCTGTCTTAGAACTTGATGAAGTAGCTGCCCATTCAGTTACAAATATAGGAATTCCAAATTTTATTGCACTTCTTGCTTTTTCATATGAAGTATCAGTCATACCTTCAGTATAGTTATGTAATACATACATCAAGTTATTATAGTTTAATGGATCACTATTAATAGTATCAAATATAGAAGTTCCATTAGGTGTACATACTAAAATAATAGAATCAGGAGCATTACTTCTTATAATAGGAATTATAGTATTAGCATAACTCTTCATCACTTCCCAATTTACTTCAGAACCATATGCTTCATTCCATATTTCATAAATAATATATGGATTATTTTTAAAGTGACTAGTAATTCTAGTAAATAAATCAATTGCATGTTCTTCTTTAGATGTATGAGGACCAGGATTCCAATTTAATATTACATACATATCATTTTCAATAACTTTATCAATAGTCTCTATTACTTTTTCGGTATATTCATCTTTATTATCTATAAAATTACCTTGATATAAACCATTATCTACAAATATTCTAAATACATTAGTTCCCCAATTACGGGCAATTCCTAAATGATTATCATTAAATATATTTTCAAGTTTAAGAAGATCATATTCAACAGATACTCCATTAAGTACTACTTCTTTATCATATTCATTCATCAACTTAGAACCATCAACATGAAGTCTTCCTGAATTAGAAGGAAAAGCAGTTAAATTATCAACATCACAATATTCCTTATCGATTGGTTCAACATAATTACTTAGTGCATCTTTTCTATAGCATTTATTATCTCTTTTTATTGCTACTTCAACATTACCATCTGGAGTAATAATAGCCCTATCAGAATCATCATGTTCAATTTTAAGTTTATCAATTAAGTTACTACCTAATTCATTAGATTCTTTATGAGAATTATAATAAGTATTAGCATAATTAACCATATTATCTATATCAATAACATTCTTTTCAAAATAACTAAAAGGACTATTACCTTTAAAATAATTATATAATTTAGATACATCACTAATGTTTACTTTATTATCTTTAGTAATATCTGCAGCTTTTATTTCATTATCATTTAATGAGGTTTTCTTTTTATAAGCATTATATAATTTAGAAACATCTGCTAAATTAATTTTCCCGTCAAGAGTTAAATCACCAATGACAATAATATTATAATTATTATCATTAACTTTTAACGTATAACCACTAGTAAGAGATGCTCCATCTTTAAGTAGATTATTATTAGTATCAAATAGTTTTAAATCAAATTCACTTTCTATCTTTTCAAGAAACTCTCCTACTCTAAAATTGTAGGTCGTAGGTACTGCATATATAGTATTATTCTTTATTTCATATTCACTAGATGAAA
>CAMKAT010000015.1 GCA_946410555.1 uncultured Caryophanales bacterium
TTAATTCATTACTACTATTTATTTTAGAAAGTAACTCTTCTACTCTAAAATTGTATGTAGTAGGTACTGCATAAATAGTATTATTTTTAATAATATATTCAGAAGAAGTTATATCTTCGGGTAAAGCAAAAGAAATTCCAATAAAAATTGAAATTATAAATAATGTGATGAATAACCCAATGATTGTAAATTTCTTTTCTATCTTCATAATATTTATTATATCATTAATTAAAAATATAAAAAAGGAGTGAATCTCACTCCTTATTGAAATATATAATTTGGATACTCTGATATTAATCTATTCTTGAATTCTTCATTACCAGTTTTAATTAATGCATTTGAATTAATATTTTCAAATATCCCTTCAATATTTACGTCTTCACTAAATTTAGTAAATCCTGATAAATCAATTTCATTAATATTTGTTAGACCAGCAAATGAATTATTTAAATTAGTAACATTCATAGGCTTCCATGTAGATATATTTAAGTCAGTTAAACTATTAGCATTAAGGAATATTCCAGAAAAGTTAGAAACATGTTCAACATTAAATCCTGACAAATCTAAAGTTTTAAGTTTCTTGCAACCTGAGAATATAAAAGTCATTCCCTCCAATTTAGGATTCCAATTTTTAAAATTGATTGATTCTAACTCTTCATCATTACCAAACGTAGAATACATAAATGTAATTCTTGATGCATCAAAATTTGATAAATCAATTGTTTTAATTTTTTTATTATTTAAGAATGCATATGATAAATTTGTAACAAGATCAGTTTTAACATTTGTAAAATCATAAGATTCAACATTTATTAATCCCTTAAATAAAGAACCAGAATCCTTTGGAAGATTTACATATCCATTAGCTGAAATAGTTAAATCGTACATATCATCATCAATAAGAGATGAAGTTAAATATCCAATTACAGTGTTATCTCCAGTTGCAGATAAATCCCAACTGATTAAAGCATCGAAAGGAATATCAATTCGATTCTTAAATGAGACTGTTTTAATCTTATCCTTATACTCACTAGATTTATAATAACTATCATCTTGAACTTCAGTCATTAAATATTTATCAGTTTCATATTTCCCTAAAAATACATTTTTAAAAAATAATCCATTTTTCTTAAGTACACTATCCGGTAAATTTTCATCCCAATTACCTTTTCCAATAAAACCATAAACCCAATCAGTTGAATGAAAACAAAAACCAATATGACTAATATTATTGTAATTTAGGTATCTCAAAAATGAATATGCATGAGCATCATTTAAATAACTACCTACAGAGCTTGAAGATGCATCAGTTCCCGCCCATTCAGTAACAAAAATAGGGATATTAGCATTAACTGCATTTTTTAAATAGTTAATATTAACATTAGTCATAGAACTCATATACATATGAAATGCATACATTATATTATTATAATTTAATTTATCATCAATAACTTCAGAAACATTTTTATCATAATTTGTTGTACCAGAAATAATAATACTATCAGGAGAAATACTCCTAATTGCAGGAATAACTTGATTAGAAAATTCTTTAATATCGCTCCAAGTAGTATTACCATGTGGTTCGTTCCAAAGTTCATACAATATATGACAATCATTAGGATATTTAGTTGCAACTTTGGTAAAAGCATCAATAGCATTGCTAGTTAATGGATTGTCATTTTCATCTCCAGGACCCCAAACTAAATCAACATATAAATCATTTGCAATTGCGTTATCAATAGCCTCGTAAACTGTTTTCATGTATTCATCTTCATTACCAATAAAATAAAAATCACCAGGATAACTAGGTTTACCAATAATCCATATTCTAATTATATTTGCACCCCATTTTTTTAAAGTAGCAAAAGCAGTCTTAGAATGTTCAGTACTCTTCATAAGAGATGAACTGCCACTTCCTGAAGCTCCAACTAATCTAAATTCCTCATTATATTCATTCATTAACTTAGATCCACTTACATGTAATCTACCATTATTTGATGCAAATTTAGTTATATCAGCATCGCAATATTCTTCATCTACAACATCTATATAATCACTTAAAGTACTTTTTCTATAACACTTATTACTTTTTCTTATAGCTAGTTCTACTTCACCATCTTTTGTTATTAATATTTGATCATTAGAATAATTAACATCTAATTCATTACTTACATTTTTACCCAACTTAGAAGAATAATTATTTTGATTATAATAACTATAAGCTTTATTAATTATATTATCGACATCTATCATGTCTTGATTATAATAACTAAATGCACTTTTCCCTTTAAAGTAATTATAAAGTTTTGAAACATCAGCAAGATTAATAGTATTATCTTTAGTTATATCTCCCGATAATGATTCAATATCACTTAAAGATGTCTTTCCTTTATAAGCATTATAAAGTTTTGAGATATCACCTAAATTAATAGTACCATCATTTAATACATCACCTAAAACTACAATATTATAAGTACTATTATTACTAACTAATGTTGAACCACTAATGACCTTATCACCATAATTTAATTCTTCATTAGTTTTATTATAAATAGTAATATCATCTTCAGAATTTAATTTAGAAACAAGTTCTTCTACTCTAAAATTATAAGTCGTAGGTACTGCATAAATAGTATTATTTTTAATAATATATTCAGAAGAAGTTATATCTTCTGGTAACGCAAAAGAAATTCCAATTATCATTGAAATTATAATAACTATGATGCTTAATCCAATAATTGTAAATTTCTTCTCTATTCTCATAATACTATTATTATATCATTTATTATATTTTTAATGAATAAATATATTGATTAATTATAAATGATTATTAACCAACCCCCTAAAAGTCTTGTTATTGCCTATAGGTTATATAAACAATATTAATAAAATATTAAAAAGAACAAATAAATAAATATTTGTTCTTTTATATATGTTATGTGTCTAATAAAAAAGGAAAAAATTTATTATTAAGTATTGAGTTTAAGTTTAGGTTTAACTAATCACCTTACCTTTCATTTGATTATATGTTAAGCAAAATATAGAGATTTTATATATAAAATTTAATTATATTTTCAGTTAATTCATTTTTATCTATTAATTATCACCTTCATTTCTTACAAATTAAATATATCAATCAAAAATTAAAGGAACATTAAATGTTCCTTTTTATTTAAAAATTATTTCAAAAGTTGTTTTTGATTCTTTAGAAGTAGCTTTTATAGTACCTTTATGTAGGTGTACAATTTGCTTAGCAATAGCAAGTCCTAAGCCATATCTATTAGAATCTCTATTTCTAGATTTATCTGATCTATAGAATCTTTCAAAGATTAATTCTTCTTCACCAGGTTTTATTCCATCACCTTCATTAATAACTTTAATAACTATATTATTTCTAACTTTATTAAGTATTATATCAATATTAGTATTCTTATTTGAATGTTTAATAGCATTATCTATAAGTATAGATATAACTTTTTCTATTTCATCTTTATTACATTTAAATGTAATATTAGATTCAATATCAGTTTCTATAGTTATATTATTTTCAAATGCAATTGCTTCGAATGTAAGAGCTATTCTTTCAACAATCTTACTTAGGTTCTCATCTTTCATTTCTAACTCTTTAGCATTTTCAAGCTTAGATAATTCAAGTAAACTACTTATAAGCTTATTCATTCTTTCAGTTTCAAACTTAATATTCTCTAAATACTTTGTATTTTCTTTATTAACCTTTAAAGAATCACTAGAAGCCATAATAACTGCAAGTGGAGTCTTTAATTCATGAGAAGCATCTGCAATAAATTCTTTTTGTTTTTGGAAAGCACTTCTTGCAGGCTTAGTAATCCACTCAGTAAGTAAATAAGAGATTAATATAATTAACATAAAAAATAAAATAAATATAATCATAGAAATAAATAAAATACTCTTAAGTTTATTACTTATATCTGTAGTATTAATAATAACTAAGATATTATTATTAATGTATTTATATACATAATTATTAAAATATAAATTATTATTCATTCTTTTATTATTAAGAATATTATTAATAGCTTTATCTATATTAAATTCTGTAGAATTATAATAATGATTAACTATTTTTATTATTTCATTATTATTAAATATAACTGTATAAATATCATAATCCAAAAACTTAAGATTATCTAAATCTTGAATTCTATTAATATCGATACTATTTAAATTATTTTTAATATCC
This sequence comes from uncultured Caryophanales bacterium, assembly GCA_946410555.1. GTDB lineage: Bacteria > Bacillota_I > Bacilli_A > RF39 > UBA660 > UBA6985. The sequence continues at coordinate 4,220 of CAMKAT010000015.1, forward strand.
TCATAATCCCTTTGATATATTTGATTATTAAAAAGAACTATACCAAGAAGAAGAAAAAAGGAAAATATTAATACTAATACAAAGAATACTTTTTTATTTAGATTCTTCATCTTTAATCACCATCTTATATCCAAGATTTCTTAAAGACTTAATATTAACTTTAGAATCTATAACTTTTAATTTTTTTCTAATAAATGAAAGATAAGCTTCTAAATTATTAGAGAAAGATTCATTATCCATTCCCCAGACTTTATCATAAATCATTTCTTTAGATAATACTTGTTCTGGATTTCTCATAAAATATTCAAGTAATTGAAATTCTTTATTAATAATGCTTACACTATCTTTAGTGTCTTTATTAATAATAATAGATTTATCTATATCTAATATTAAATCACCATAAGTAATCTCTTTCTTATCTTTACTATTATTTCTTAATTGAACATTAACTCTAGCAATTAACTCATCTATATGAAATGGTTTAGAAATATAATCATTAGCACCACTATTAAAACCTAAGAGTTTATCATCTAACTCTCCTTTAGCAGTTAATATTATTACTTTAGAATCTATATTATTACTTCTAACTTCTTTAAGTATATCTATACCATTTACTTTAGGTAACATAATATCTAAGATAATAAGATCATATATACCATCTAATGCTTTAAATAGACCATCTTCACCATCATTAGATACATCTACAGTATACTTTTCTAATTTTAATCTATCACTAACCATTTCAGCTAATTTATACTCGTCTTCTACTATTAATATTCTCATAAGAACACCTCAAATAAAATTATATAAATATTTATTAAATAAATATTAAATGTATTATAACACAAATAAAAAAGTGGTATAAACCACTTAATTATATTGGAAGTTAATTGTACTATCAGTTGTAGATGAAAGGCCTAAAGCAATTGCTTGATTATTAACTACAAAGGTACATCCGTCCTTAACACCTCTCAAAGCATCAGTTAGAACTGTAGATTCATTACCAATCATATTTCTCATATCAACATGTTCAAGACTGGAACATCCTCTAAACATATTAGCTACCGTAGTAATACTTGAAGGTGCCCAAGAAGAAATATTAACAGTCTTTAAACTTGTACAATGATAGAACAAACCATTAAAGCTTTGAGCATTACCTAAAGTCCAATGACTTAAGTCTATATTCTCAAGGCTATTACATTCATAGAACATATCACCAATACTATTAACTTTATTAACTACCCAATTATCCATATTTAAATTCTTAAGATTCTTGCAATTACCAAACATACCCCAGAATTCATGGAAAAGGTTTGAATCAAATCCAGATAAATCTAGAGAAACTATTTTAGCATCACCTTCAAACATATGATTTAATTTATCAACATATTTTGTAGTAAATCCATTAAAGTTAATGTTCTCAAGATTAGTTAATCCTGCGAATAAATAATCAGAATTACTTGGAGCATTGATAGGTCCATTTGCACTTATAACAAGTTTATATCTATCAGTTGTATTCGTAGGAAGTAAATATCCCATGATACTTTCATCTTGAACTAAAGATAAATCCCAAGTTGTAACTGCATTCGTAGGAACGTCTAAAGTGGTCTTAAATTCAATAGAAACAATTTTGTCTTTCCATTCACTACTTCTATAATCTCTTCCAGCGGAAGTATTATTATCTCTTAATAAATTAGTTTTAAAGTCATTATAATTATTACTTAAAGCACTCTTCATGAATACTCCATTTATCTTAAGTATTCTATTTGGTAAATCATCTTCCCATTTACCATTTAATACAATTCCATACTTATTACCATATGGATCATCATAATCATTACTTGTTCCAAATGTAAATAGTAAATTACTTATCTTATGTTTATAGAATGCTTTCGCAGAAGCTTCAGCTAATTCATCATAAACAAGTCTTGTATTTCTTTCAATAGACATTGGACCCCATTCAGTAACTATGATAGGAACTCCAGCTTCCCTTTCAGAAATAAGTTTTTCAATAATACTACCTCTACAAGAATTCATATACATATGGAATACATACATAATGTTATCAAATTGAACTTCATGTCCATGAGTATTAAGTGCATGATAATCCCAACCAGGAGTACCAACTAAAACTAAAGCATTAGGACTAATATTTCTAATCGCAGGAATAACTGCATTAGCATGATTATGTACATCCTCCCAAGTATTAACCCAGGTATCCTCTGGTTCATTCCAAATCTCATAAACAATATGTGGATCATTAGGATATGAAGAAGCTATTCTAGTAAAGAAATCAACTGCCTCATTAGTAAATGATGCACCGTTATTTCTAGCTCCATCCCAGTTAACAATAACATAAAGGTCATTTTGAATTGCCATATCAATTATTTTCTTGTATTGATTAACAAAGGCATCTTCATTTCCAATAAATGCTGGTGAATAATGATTGTCAGCCGCAGCAAATAAACGAACTATGTTAGCACCCCAATTGCGAAGTGTATGCAAAGAATTTAGATTAGTTATTCCATCTTTCGAAGGATTCTCATTAGTTAAACTATTAACCGTAGGTATTGTTGCACCATGTAGGAAAACTTCATGATTATTTTTATCATATATTTTACTTCCTACGATATGTAAATCACCACTATTAGATGGAAAATTAGTAACATTAGCTCTACATAATTTACCTTCCACTATTTCTATATCTTCATTATTAGCACTCTTTTTATAACAGAAATTATTTCTTAAAAAGTTAGCTTCTACTTTACCATCACTAGTAACAACTATTTGATCACTTTCATCTCTATTACTAATATTAAGGTCACTTGTTATATTTGCTCCAATCTTATCAGAAGCAGGATGACTATTTTTATAATTAATTGCTTGATTAATATAATCTTTAACATTAGCTATATCTTTATCACTATAATAAGTAAAAGGACTATTTCCTTTATAATAATTATATAATTTAGCTACGTCAGATAATATTACGTTTGAACTATTAGTAAGTAAACCAGCTTTTAAATAATCACCTTGTAAACTAGTATTCTTTTTATAAGTATTATATAACTTAGAAACATCACTTAAATTAATATTTCCATCTCCAGTAACATCACCTAAAACAATAATATCAAAAGTAGTATTACTTGTTTTAAGTTTATAACCAGTCTTTACTGCCTCATTCTTTTCAATCTTAACATTATTTGTGTTATAAACTTCCATTTTATCTATAGATTCAAGATTTCTAAATAACTCATCACACATGAAATTACTTGCAGTCGGAGTTGCATATATTACTTGGTTTTTAATTGTATAACTACTTGAAGTTAATATATCACCAGATGCAAAAGAAACCTTAACTATAAAAGTTACAGTAACTATTAAAACCATTAAACATATAATTATTAATCTTCTCTTATCTATCTTCATAATAAATACATTATATCATTTTTTAACATTAAAAAAAACTAATTCATTCTAGAATTAGTTTTACTTTTATTTAGTCTTTTATAATTCTCATGTACTTCATTAAAGTAAGGACTAAAATTCTTGATAGAATTTAATAGACCAACTTCATTAATATTTACATTCTCATTATGATAATCTTTAACTTCATTATAAGATACATACATATCAACAAGATATCCATCTACATCTATATCTACAACACCTTCGATATATTCATCATCACCTGTGTGTGGATATGTTAGGAAGAATCCTTGTCTATACCAATACTTATAATCAGGATTAATAATACTGTAGTTAGTCTCAACACTGCCCCACTTATTAACTTCTTCAAGTTCCTCTTTAGTTATATTACGCGCTCTACCAGCATCATAATAGACAGTACCTTTACTATCCTCTGGTGATCCATAGTTACTTGCATTATATAACTTTTCAAGAAGTTTAAAGTTATTGTTTCTCTTTTCAATCAATCCAAGTCTTTCAATAGACATTTGATGGAACTTATCATTAGAAACTAAAATTTCAAAATCATTACATAATGATTTTAAATCATTTAAAGAATTAATAATTCTTTCATTCAATATAGTACCATTAGAAATAATAAGTATATTATCTACATTAACATCATAATAATTAATACAATTAGCTATTGTTCTTAATTGTCTTAAAGCTACTAATGGTTCTCCACCAGAAATAACTAACTCATTTATTGATCCAATATTTTCAAATATATTACGAATTGTATTAGGGTCCATATATTCAGTAGTAGCTTCTCCCCTAAATCAATGAGCACAATCTAAATTACAGAATCTAGTTGCTTCAATAATTAACTCATCTACATTTAATCTTTTCATCATGTTTCTCCCTTAAGTAAGCAATATTATATATGTTAATAATAAAAAGTCAATTAATTATTTGCTATCTAATAAATACTTATTCTCTTTCTCAATTTCTTTCAAACTCTTTTCAGGCGTTGGATAATCTTCAGGTAAAGTACCTCCTTGTTTTTTGATTATTTCTCTGATATCACTACCAACAGAATAATGTGCATCATTAGCATCTTTATCATTATTGATTTTTTCATTCTTTATTTTTTGATCAGTTAAAGATATTCTAAATAAATTAGCTATCAATTCATCACTACACATATTATCTAAGATATCTTCTCTATATCTTAGGTTCTTTCTTTTAGCGATATCGTTAGCTGTTTCTCCATTATAAAGTCCTTTATAACCACTATTATGAAATCTTCCAAAATCTTTAACTCCAACATTCCTTGCTGTAATATTTAAAGATTCATTACCTTTTTTAGTTAAACTTCTTTGATATAATCTTTTTTCATCTTCAGATAATAAATTATAGTCTTTCTCTAACAGCTCTTGTTTTCTTGTTTGTATAGCAAAGTAAGTTTGGGCAAGAGCAATAATTTTGATTCTAGGATTACAGTTTTGAACTATTAAATAACAAGCATATCTAGAAAGTTTATAATCTTGAATTTTTCTAACTGTATTTGAACCTATACTAACCATTTTGTCTTTAAGGACAAAATGGTCTAAAGCATTATAATTACTTCCCACACAAGCTTCCATTGCTTTTTTTATTACTTTTTCAAACTTTCTCCATTCTTTATATTCTAATACTGGCATTAATTCCCTTGCGAACCAATACTCATTACCATTTTCATCTATGTGTTTTATTTTTTCAAAAATATTTTCAGTATAATCTATTATATTATTCATAATTTATCCCCCTTAACTATTAATAGATATAAAATTTAAAATCTATGGATCCTTAATTATCATATAAACATACCCCCTTACTATTCTTATACACGGTTACCCCCTTAAATCTCTCAACATTTAAATAAAAAAGACAATAAGTTTACACAAAATAAAAAATCGTATACATTTTTATATACGATTTTATTTAAATTTGATAATTAACTAATTAATTCTTTTTTACTAAGTAAATAACACTAATTGTAATATGTGCACTTTAGATTTTATTTAACGTAAAATAAAATAATAATATAAATTAATTACTTAGTTCTTCATATCTATTAAGAATCTTATTATAGTATTCAATTGTATTCTTAATAAATATTTCGTTATTAATATCTACGCCTAAAGTATTAATAATTTCTTTTAAACTCATATCAGAACCACAAGAAAGAAATCTTAAATACTTATCTAGTATTTCTTTATTACCATTATTGATTTCATTAACTATATAAGAAGCCATAGCAATTGATACTATATAATTTAAGTAATAAAATCCATCAAAATAAAGTGATTGTCTTTCCCATAGATAACTAAATGATTTATCTACTTCAACATAATCACCATAATACAATTTTTGAGTATTATAGGTAATGTTATTTAAATATTCATTAGTTAATGTATTACCATCATTAACATAATTATAACTATTCAATAAAATATTAATATTTTTTGCACTACCATATAATTTATTAGAGAAAAGCTCTAATATATTTCTTAAAGCATATATCTTTTCATCATCATTTTTACTTTCTTTATATATATAATCAACAAGCAATAATTCATTAGTAAGCGCAGCTATCTCACTAATTAATGATGATATATTTCTATATATCAAATGATTATTTTCATTTATATATTGATGATGTACATGATGACCACATTCATGTATTAGATATTGAATAGACTTAAAATCATTAAAAAAGTTAATAATAACCTTAGGATTTCTATCCATACAAGAAATACATGCATATTGAATCATTTTATTATCTCTAGGAATATAATCTATATCTTTATTTTCAAATATACTATTAAAATGATTACAATAATCCTCACCTAAAGATTTAATTACATTCAAACATAATTCTTTTGCTTCATCAAAAGTATAGCTTTTATCAAGCTCGAAAAAATCATAATTTAAATCACTAGATAACAAGAGAGTTTTCCTTAGTAACTTAGAATTTATTTTAAAATACTTATGATAACTACTTAAATTAGATTCTATCTTATTAATTAATGAATTTAAAAAAGTTAAAGAAAGTCCATCTTTACTTAAATAATAATCAGCAAAACTATTAAAACCTTCGTTTTTAGAAAGAGTAATATCATCATTAATTTGTTTATTTAAAAGATCCGCAATATCATTTTGCTTTTCACTTATTTTATTAATATAGTTCTTATATACTTCTTCTCTAATCTTAGAATCTTTATTATTCATAAGTTTATTATAATTATTCTTATTAACTTCTATTTCATTATTATCAATAAGAATAGTACCATATTCTTTAATGTCATTAATAATTTTGTTTCTTGATGATTTATAGGAAATTCTATTTCTATTAAAAGAATTATTATATAAAGAATCTAAATAGGATTTATATACCTTTAAAGCATCATTAGTAAATAAAGAATTATAACTATTACTATCAATTTTTAATAGTTCATCATTAAAGAAAGATATACTATTATTATATTCTTTTTTTAATTCATTTAATTTAGAAGATAATTCCAAGATATTTTTATTATTATAATCTGTAACAAATGATGCATATATATAAGAATTCATTCTTTCAATAATAGCATCAAGTTCTTCCTTTTCTTTTAAAAATTCTAATAAATAATTACAATTCTTAGTACAATTATAATATTTACTAAAAGTTTTTATACGATTACTTATATCTATTATTGTAATATTCAATTCATCATTACTATTAAAATAATCAGTTAAATCCCACATTTATACTCACCTTTTCTTTTAGATTATAATTAAAGACTAACAAAAAAATTATAACATAGAATTAAAAAACTAACATTATGAAGTGAACCCCATTTCGGACACTTTAAAAAGACTAGTCTTATATAAACATTTTAGATTTTGTATCATTGCTAGCTTTTAAGTTACCGTTTTTTAAATAAACAGTAGCTCCTTTCATAAACCTAAACGAAATTGTTTGGGGATTAGGTGATCCAACAAACGGTGCTCCAGATTCATATCTATAGCCACCAAAGTCAATCACTACATTTTTTCCTTCATCGATTTGAACCCCGGGGAGAATTATTTACATCTTGCGTCATCACAATTGTTGTCTTAGTTCCATCAGCTGGTACTGCATCTACAGCTTCAGAAATGAATCATACTCTACAGCACCAATTTTAAATGGTCCTGCATTTACACTTGTTATTCCTATAAAACATAGTGCAAGAAAAAATAAACTTTTCGCTTTCGTTATACAACTATAAACTAAACTCCTTCTACTCTACAGATAACATTAAATAACATATTAATCAATACTAAATTATTATTTTTACTTTATTGCAAATATTTACATAAAAAAATAGTAGTTATTTCTAACTACTATTTTATTAAAAGATAATTTTAATTAATAATCAAAACAAAGATAAATTATCTTTTTCAATAATACTTTCTAATTCATCAATAAAACAACTTCTATATTTGGCTTCATGAGCTTTAAGTAAATAAACATGATTTCTTGTTCTAGTTAAAGCAACATAGAATAATCTTCTCTCTTCTGGATAAGAAATACCTTCCGGTTCTAATTTATGTTTTAAACATTCCATCATCCAAAAAGGTTCATTTTTACTAGATGGGAATTTATTATTTAATCCAATAACAATTACTTCATCGAAAGTAAGACCCTTAGATTTATGAATAGTCATACCCTCAATATCCAAATCTTCAAATTCTTTATATATTATTTTAGTATCTAAAGAATCAATAAAATCAGGATCAGCAAATATATGATCTATCTTATAATTAGTTCTAGCTAATATTAGTATATTATGATCTGGATAATTCTTATGAATTTCATTAATAGTTTCTTTTAAACATAAATACTCGTTATTTGAATCATATATATTATCTTCATCATAAAATGAAAATTCTTTAAAAACTATGGGATTTTCTAGTTGTTTTTCAGATACAAGATTTTTTTGAATTTGCATTTTGTTTCTCATAATAAATTCTCCAGCATAATCTATTAACTTTTGAGAATTTCTATAAGTATTTGTAATTTTATATATTGTAATGTCAGGAAAATATTTTTGAATATTATAAATATATTTAATATCAGAACCACTAAAAGAATAAATACTTTGCCAATCATCACCTACTACAAATAATTTAGCATTGCATCTTTCTAATGTATTTTTTGTAAGTAAATATTTAGATTCAGATATATCTTGATATTCGTCAATAATAATATAGTCAAAATTATCATAAGTTTTATCAGTAATCCTATTTAAATATTTATTAGAAAAATACAATAAATCAGCATAATCAAACCCATAGCTATCAGGTTTATAACACTCATCATAATAATATTTATAAAATTCTAAGATTATATTTTTTTGATAAACTGCGTTCTCTCTTTCATTATCATTCATTTCTTGAATAGCTTTACTGAAAACATCATTAATAATACCTCTATCAGGATATTCCTTAATAGCATCAACAATATTATACATAAAGTTTTTAAATTGAAATATATTAGATAGTTTATTAATCTCGAGAATTCTATCATATATTTCTTCATCGGATTTTATACGATAAACAATATTCAATTCTTTTAACTTTTTATCTAATTTTTCTTCAATAGAATCCAATTTAACTCTATCTAAGTAAATAAAAGTAGTTAAATCATTATTCTTAAAATATTCTAGTTTTTTTAGTTTATTTCTATTATATTTATCATCATCTAATCCAAAATACTCTAAGTATATTTTCTTACCACCATAATCAATAGTAAAATCAGGTCTATACGTTCTTCGGTCTTCCATAATTTCAGAATATATTTTTTCATATTCATAATCAATACCATGAGTAAATAAAAAATTAGCAATTTTAAATTCAGCAGCAGACTTAACATATTCACCATTAATAGTAATTAAATCTGGAAAATTTAATCTTTTTTCAACCCATTCATCAATGAGTTTTCTTAACCCGTAACTATAAGCATCCGAAAACTTTTTTCTCTTATGAGCTTCAAAGAACGCATCATAATCCTCATATTGTTCATAATTTTTTATAAAAAAATCACTAAATAAGTATTTATTTCTAGAATAATCTGAAAAATTATCAATAATAGTTTTAATCTTACTTTTATTTTTAAATAACTCTTTAAAATATTTTAAAAATATTTCTTCTTTATCATTATAGCTTAATACATAACAATTTCTGTTGGGAAATATCTTTCGTATATACTCAAAGCCTAATGAATGAAAAGTTGTAACATGAGCACCAATATTAAATTCATCGACTATAAGTTCCTCTAACTCATTAGTAGCTTTTTTAGTATAACTCATTACTAAAATTTTTTTTGGATCAACATGTTTAATATCTACTAAATATTTTACTTTAGCACCCATAGTAGTAGTTTTACCAGTACCAGCACCTGCAATTATAAGTACTTTATCATTCTCTGATAGTATAGCTTCTCTTTGATTATCATCAAGAACAATATTATCATCTATACCTTTAAACATATCATCGAAGTACTTATTAATATCACCGTTCATTATGCTCACCTTATAATAAATATATCATATAAGAAAAAATAATAACATAATCTAAAAATAAAAATTTGAATTCTGCTCTCTTCAGGGGGCATAGCGCAATGGGTAAATCAGACCTGTTTAATCCCTTTAAAATCAACGTTTTCAAAACACATAGTTTAAAAATATTTAATCTTGCACAGCAAAATTTAACCAAATTGTTGTGCAAAAACTGTGCAGACATAAGAAAAGCATATATAGGTTACGTAGCTATATATGCTTATTTTTTAGTTCATTATCGCATTCTTAATTTCGCTATAGTTCCAATAAGTCTTACCATCAGCTGCAGTATACATCATTGGAATATGTTTGCCAATATATCTAAGTGATTCTGGGCACTTATCTTTATGTACTGTTTTATAATTATATAAAACGATAATATTATTTTCATCTATATTTCTTTTTGCATAATCGCATTCATATTGAATATAACTTTTATGGCTAGTTGTATTATTATTTAGGCATTTATTATACCAACTACTATATTTAGCACAATAGCTACAGTTTCCTTTAGTAATAGTATTTGTTTTTTCACCAACAATTAAAATAAATTTTTTGCTACCATCAAGTCTTATTTTTAAATTCTCTTTTATTGAACAATATAGACTACTATCACTCGAATTATGCAATTCGTGTGCATCAACAAAATCCAATGTATAAAAATCACTATCTTTCCAAGAATATAATTTATTAATTGCATTCTTATCTCCTGTCCAGTCTCCTGCTATATATGTTTTAGTTCTATATACCATTTTTAAATTCCTCCTTAATTTTAACCATGTCAATGCTATTTATAACCTCATCTGTTAACACAATAGTTATTCCATTCTTTGGTTGAAATCCACTTCTTTTCAATGTACATAACATACATTTCAATAACATTGTATTATTTTTTTCTTTTATACCTGTCATAGTTGTGATGCCACTTCCAATAAGTGGTATTATAATTTTCTTTCCAGCATATACTCTTCTGATTTCAGACCACATATTTGTTAACATTGATTCATATTCATTTGCATTTATGTATGCTTGATTTTGATTATCAAAGTGAGACATTGCAAGCATTAAAAAATCATGATATTTAATTATTCTACCTAATGGATAAATCAATAAGTTTTTCTTTTTTATTGGTGATAATTCCATCTTCTCAGAAGCAGCTATTTTAATTACATTGTTTAAATCATCCACATCAGTTACGTACTTATCAATCATAATTCCATTTAAAGAATCATGAGATATTACAATATCATCAACCTTTGTGTCAAATCTTTCGTTAAAGGGAATAACTTTTAAACCTGGTACTGTAAATATATTAGCATTTCTGATTGTTATCTCTTTACCATTTATAATAGTAGTAAAACCCTTATGGTTCAAAACAAGCTGAATTAAAATTATAATACTAGATACTATTAAAAATGCTATGATAAGAGTTAAAGAACTTTTCATTATTTCATGATTCTTAAATAAATCTTTTAAAGAATATCCTAATATACTAGCAATAGTACTAACACCCGTAACTATCGCAAAAGAATAATATAAACTCTTTTTTATAATTATTTTCCAACTTTTCATATCTCTACCTCCTTATTCAAGTATTAAAAAAGAGCATATTTCATTATTAAAATGAAATACACTCTTATTATCTACATAATATTATACTACTAATTATAACTTAATCAATAGACTCTAGATATTTTTTTATTATTTAATTACGAAATGCTATTTTCTTATGTATTTACATTTTGGATAATTAGAGCATCCAATAAATATTCCGTATTTACCGTTTCTATGAATTAATTGTCCTCCACACTTAGGACATTTATTAGGATCTTTATCTATTATATTTTCTCTTATGTTTTTTATATGTTCTTTTTTAGTATTTTTATCTGTTATATTATTATTTGTTAATGTAGCAACAATTTCTTGCGTATTAGTTATTAATATATCTTGATATGATTTTATTTTATCTGCAATTGTAATATTAGTTACCAATTCACCATCGTGTTTAATTTTTAATTTTGCATTGCTAGGTATGCATACGATGTTAAAAATTTTGCTTTCGTCAATATTTAATATTTCTGCTAGAGCTTTAACATGTCCGTAGTTTTGTCTTATTGGATTTGTATAATATAGTTTTTTTCTTCCAAGATGTCTTATCCAATTTTTATCATATTTAGATCCTGTTATAAATCCATTATATTGCTTTGTTTCTATTGAGAATATTCCATATTGAGATATAACCACGTGATCTATTTGATGAGTTGAATTATTAATTTTAATAAATATATCATTTAAAATTATATATTTATCTTTAGGCAGTTTGTTTAAGGCTTGTTTAGTCCATAATTCACCAAACCATCCAATAATTTTAGCTCCATATAAATAATAAGTAATGATTAATACTATTCCACCAATTATTATTATCCAATATAAAGGTTGAGAAAAAAGCCATTGGTTTAATTCATCCATACTTACACCTTCTTATATTTATTATAACATAATAAAAGACTAGTTTATCCTAGTCTTTTAAGTTTATGACACTTGTGACACTTGTTTTTAGGTACCCCCTACATATTTAAGTGACACAAGTGACGCAAAATCAAACAAACCTTTTTAATTTATCTAATATTTCTTGTCTTGTTGGCTTATTATAATTTAAGTCCAAAATCATATTATTTGGAAAATCAATATAGTTTCCTGTATTATAATGTGACTTACAATTATTAATAAAATCATCTTTATCTCTAAGCATTAAAAGTAATTCTTCAGGTAATGCATCATATTTTGAAATAATATCTTCCTTTATTTTTTCAAAATTTTTCTTAATGGTATCGTTAGTTACTTTTTCCTCTTCTATAATAAAATCATATAAACTATAACCATCACGAATTACCTCTAACAATTCATTCTTGTTCTTTAAACCATTATAAATTTTCTTTATTAACATATCATAATCTAAATTATATATTTCATAATCTCCAAATTGTTTGTCACCAATTATTTCATTAATCAATTTATCGGCATTCTTTATATTTTTTATTTTATATACCGTTGCTATTGCTTTACCAGTAGTAAATTCACAGTATGGCACAAAACCATGATATGGTCTTCTAACATGATCTCTTAATCTTTCCTTATAATTATCAGTTTTACCTACCTTACATACATCTGATTTTGGTCCAACCATGCATTTATAAATATAAATATATCCATTTTTTTTATCTTCCATACAAACTAAACTCCTGTATTAATAATTATAAATTCTTTATTATATCTATCATTTGTGTTGTTCTTAATTGTACTTTATATTGAACGTTATAATTATCTTCTTGTAATTTATTAAAGAATTCTCTTGCACAATTAATCTCAAATCGTTGATCAGATGGAATCTTATCTTCAGTTTCATAATCTTTAGTTTCTATTACAAGATTAACTTCTTTAACTTTATCATCTTTTTCTACCACATACATAAAATCAGGACTATAAGTACCACCACCTATTAGCGGAATTCTAATACTTCTTGCAGGAATTTTACCAAATACAATTACTTTATCATTAGTTGTGGTTATATTCTTCTTTTCTAATTCAGAATCATATAAACAAATGTCGTATAAATAATTATCTCCAGGTTTTTTATCAGAATATGAAACTCCAAGAACTCCTTCTGCTTCATATTTTGGTTTTCCTTCAGTATCTGTTAATGCTGTTTCTTCACCAGATAATTCTGTTGAAGTATATTTAAATCTACCGAATAACATATTATATTTCCACTCATTAATTTTAGTAATAAAATTAATCATTGTATTAGTATTAAAGAAATCATCCTTAAGTTCTTTATTATTGTTATATTCAACTAAAGCTTTATGTATTATTTTAATAGGTATATTTGTACTTTGATAAATCTTATTTAAAAATACATTATATGGCATATGATTTTGTTTTATTTCATACTCTCTACTACTATCCTCACTTAATGAAACACTATTTCCTTCATTTACTATTCGGTTTTCGTGTGTAGTTAAAATAGATGTTCCTTCTATACCTTCGTTTAATATTTGTAATAAACTTATCATTATATCTTCAGGATTTATATCTTTATACGAAATAAAATATTTTCTGTTTAATAATTCCCACAATTCTTTAATTTCTTCATACTTATCTGCTCTAATTTTTGCTTTTGGTAAATCTTTTGATGTATTTGCATTTATAATTTTTCTTGCTTTTAATCCAATTGTTAAATCAGGATATTCGTTGAATAATTCATCTCTTTTTTCTATAATAATATTTTTATCCATATCAATATATCCCTTTGTTAATAACTCTATAAAAGTATCATTTGTTGATTTACCAATTTTTTCTGCTAAGTCTTCTATAATCGAAGTAGATAATGATACGTTTTCTTCATAATCTCCATTTATTTCAGCCACTAAGCGATTAGCAAAATCTTTTTCAGTAAAATCCACTATATAATTTAAGTAAAATTGCTCATTTGAAATTCTAGATAGTACATCATTTACTGGTAATCTTAAACCTCTTCCGACTTCTTGTAATTTACTTATTTCTGAACCACTACTTCTTAATTTACAAATAGTAAAGATATTTGGATTATCCCAGCCTTCTTTTAAAGTCCATTTTGAAAAAATAAATCTAAATGTATTGTACTTGCCATTTTTTTTGTATAAAGAAAGAGTTTCATCCTTTTTTATAAGAATTTGTTCAATTTCTTCAGCAATAGCATCATCAGAATCACTATTATCTCTTGCAAAATAACCTCCATGGCAAGCAGGTATATTTTCAAGCGTAGCGTTTAAATAATCCTTATATAATAATTCATCTTCATCAGTTTCATCTATATTTTGTAATTCTCTTTTTATCTTGTCTGATAATAATTTTTCAAAAATATCTTTAAGATATGTTGGAACTGGATTTTGTCTATTTTCCCTATATGAATCTATATCATCTATAAAGAATAATGCCAATGTTTTTATTTTATCTTTTCTCTTAAAATTTTCTTTTTCAGTTTTAAAATGAGAATCTAAGGCATTTTGAATCATAACACTTTGATAAGAAGTAGAAAAAATATCAGTATAAATTTCATTTCCAATCGAAAGTTCTTGACCATTAGAAAGTAGTAATGTTTTTCCAATTCCATCAATCGTTATGTTTTCAAAAGAATCATCAATTTGTTTTAATGAATCATTTTTTTCTAATTCAAAAGTTCTTTTACTATTTTCTGTAATTAGTTCTAACTTTGCTTTTTGTTTGTTTATTAAACTAAGAAGCTTTACTCTTTTATTATTTCCATCAGGAGAGTTAATATATTTAACACTAACACCCTTAACCAAATTATCATTAAAAGCTTCACAGCTTCCAAGATTATATATTAAATTTTGATAATCAATACGAGTTATTTTTCCTTCTTTTATTTCAGGAAATGTTGCACCAAATCTTACTATGCACTGTGGCTTTATTTTTTCTTCAACAAACTTAAATGTTTTATTAGATCTTGAAATTCTATGTGGTTCATCAATAATTAAAAACGGTTTTGTTGCACTAATTGCTTCTGCTGGAATATCATAATCTTCAACGACACTAGAATATGATTTGGTCAACATCGCACCATTTCCTTCTTTAAATAGGTGCATATTAACAATAAGAACAGTTATTCTATCTTTTAATAATTCTGAATGTTCAACAAAGCTTCTAACTGCGCTTGGAAACGCATCTTTAGTTTTATTACTTTTTTTTGCATTCAATATACATAAGTCAATAGATTTGCCATACTGATCTCTAAAATGATTGATAGTTTCAGACGCTTGTAAAAATTTAATTGTTCCAAGCTTTATAGGCAAAGATGGTACAAGAATTATAAATTTATGAATACCATAATTTTTATTCAACTCATATATCATTTTTGTATATACGTATGTTTTCCCTGTACCGGTTTCCATTTTAATATCAATATTTAAATAATCATCAAAACCAATTTTCCCTCTCATAGAAAACGGAAGATCCTTATTTAAATTTTTAATGTTTTCTACTAAAGTATTAGAAGATAGATCAACCAAAGGATTAGCAAATTTAACATTATTATCTATAATATTTACTCCATCAAAAACCTTATTAATACGATTTATCGCTTCGTTTTGATGTCTTAAACCTTTTTCAAGTTTTAATCCCATAAGTTATTCTCCTTTCTAATATCTAGTTATTAAATCAACATTTATATTTTTTATATTTTTAACTTGTTTTATATTATCTTTTAAAGTTTGAATTTCATTAAGGTTAAATGAATAACCAAATATAACAATTCTGTTACAATCAAAATTCTCTTCCTTTTCATATTTTTCAATTAATAATTTAATAGCTTTATCTGAAATGTTAGGATTAATCAAATAAATAGTATTTTCACACTTATATGCTTCATAATTATCTAATTTTAATACTGAATAACTACAATTTAGTCCATATCCATCATAATTCATCCATGTAGTTAAAATAGATTCAATTCCAAAATCATTTATTATAGTTTCATCTTGATCAATCCAATTTGGTTCAAATTTTTCCAATTTATCAAGTGTATTCAATTTAATTTCATTAATAGTGTAATGCTTGAAGCCGTAATCTATATTTGCTTTTGTTTCCTCTTTGATTTTTTTACTAGCTCTTCTGATTCTTTCCATACTAAGTTCATCTATAGTTTTATAGCCTTGTGTAAATGCTTCAGATTTTTCATCACAAGGTTCTGGTAATTGAACAGATATATATCTAATATTCTTGTTATTATTAGAATTATATTTCATTACGGCATGAGCAGTTGATCCAGAACCAGCAAAGAAATCTAAAATAATATCCCCATCCTCTAATCTAGCAACCTTCATTAAATATTCGATTAAAGTAGTTGGTTTAGCATAATCAAAAGGAATCTCTAGTTCATTCAACTCGTGGGAAGCAATTTGGTTAATATGATCTTCAATCAAGCTATTTGGTTTTGCAGTAGAATTATTTAGTACATCATTCAAATAAGTTTTTGTATAAACATTCCATTTTGCAGGCTCCTTATTTTCATTTAGTAGATTTGATGAAGAAACTTTTTTAATAACAATTTTATCTATATTTTTTTCATAAGTACTTCTTGTCCATCTCCAAATTCCATCACCTAATTTTGGCCTTTCAGGTGGAAATGTAGTTCCAGGTGGAATTATTTTAGATCCATCGGGACATTCTATCCAAAATCTTTGCTCAGGATTTCTATTTTGAATAGAAGACATATATAGTCTTATCAATTGATATTTTTCACCTTTTCTAGGTCCTTCCTCTTCAATAAGATTATATGAACTTTCATTAACTCCACCAGTAAATTCCTTTGCATATTCTCTATCTTTTGTGTATGTTAATAAATAATCAAAATTAGGGGCCCAGAAATCACCTTTATTATTACTTTTTTTTGTCACTCTAACGGCGCATCCAACAAAGTTTTCTTCACCAAAAATATTGTCACATAATAATTTAAGATTAGCTTGCTCATTATCATCTATACTAATAAATATTATTCCTTGTTCATTAAGAAGTTGTTTTGCAATATATAGTCTGGAATACATAAATGTCAACCAAGCAGAATGTGAATTTGATTTTGCATTTGTCATACTAAATAATCTCTTAGCCTCTTCTTCACTAATATCCAAAACATCTATCATTTTATCTATAGACAAACTAAATTTATCATTATAAACAAATCCATCAGTTCCAGTATTATATGGAGGATCTATATAAATACACTTGATTTGATTAGTGTATGATTTAGTTAAATGTTTCAACGCATCAATGTTATCTCCAGATATAAAAACATTATTACTATTTTTATTAATATCATTATTATTGTTTTCATCAGGAACTAAAATAGTTTCTGTTTCTAAAGCAGAAACATACTTTGCATAATTCTTTCCCAAAAAATTCAATCCATAGCCTTCTTTAATAGTTGAAATATTTTGTTTAATATCATTTTCAAATTTTTCTAAATCAAACTTTCCATTATTAGTAAAGCATTCTGGAAATACTTCTCTTAAAATCTCATTTTTTTCTTCATATATATTCACATTATCGTTTTCATTTTTAATTTCTTTTATCATAATTCTACCTCCATATATTATCTTTCTTGCATTAAACTTTCATATTTAAAATCTAGATTTTCTAGATCTTTATATATCCATTTAATTTCTTTTTTTATTTCTTCTGGAACATTATCTAATGAATCGATATACTTGCACACTACATCAAATGATTCCTTTATTTCTTGTCCTAATCTTCTTTTAGATTCAACTATAAAAGCTGCATGTTCTATTTCTCTTCTATAATCTTGTAGAATCTTATCATATTTTTCATAGGAGACAATAATGTTCTCATCACCATATTTAATTGTATCTTCAGAATAGCCAACTAATCTACACAATTCTGCATAATCTAAACCTAGATACTTTTCAAAACCTTTTAAAGTTAATACAGCAGGTCTCATTCTAATACCCTTTTCGATATTGTTAATTTCTGTATGACTTACTTCACAAAGTTCAGCTAGTTTTCTAGCAGATAATTTTTTATCTTTTCTAGCTTTTTTAACAAGTTCTCCTAGAGCAATTTCGTTTTTCCCCATCATTATCACTCCCTTTTATACTCCCATTATATCAGACATTTTTAAATTTGTTAATATTTTTTTGGAAACTAGTTGACAAAATTAAATAATAGTAGTAAATTGTAGTTATGGAAAGTAGTTTCCATTTATTTTTAAACCATACTGGAAAGTAGTTTCCAAAAGGAAGTGAGGTGAAAAAATGGGGAATATAAAAGTTTATAGAGCTTTTGATACATTCTTAAAAGATCCAGATATATCTTTAAGAGCTAAAGGTTTTCTAACAATGGTATTAACTAATAACATTACTCAAGGATTAGAAATCAAAAAATATTGTTCTGATTCTATGGATGATATTAAAGATACCCTACTTGAGTTAAGAATAGCTAAATATATAAGATATAATCCAGAAACAAATATATTAGAAGCTAATGCTGTTCCATACACAAAATGGAATGAAGAAGAATTTGAATTATAGAAAGGATGTGATAAATGTATGACAGCAAGTGAAACTTTAAAAATAATAGCAAAACAATGGTGTAATCTAGCCGATTTAATGAAACTTGCAGGTGTTGGAAGAAATAATGCTTTATATATTAAAAGCACTATTAAGAAAAGACTTGAAAGTGAAAACTATTATGTTCCTAATAATGCAGTACCTATGCAAGAAGTTGTTAAATATCTAAATATAGATATACCATACTTAGAAGCAAGAGCTAATCAAGTAAAGGAGGCTTAAAGATATGAAGGCTTTTGAAGATCTAAAAGAAAGCACAAAAAAAGACATCATAATCGATGGATTAATGAGGTCTAAAGGTGTTTACTTATTAGTATCTAAACCAAAGGTTGGTAAGTCGTTGTTTGCGTTGCAACTTGCCAACTCAATCGCAAATGGAATACCATTTCTAGGTCATGAGATTCTAAAGCCTTCACCTGTCTTATATATTACTACAGAACTATCAGATAGTCAATTGAAGGACAGGTGTAACCTACTTGGAATAAGTTTTAAGAAGAATTCATTCTTCGCTATAGATAGATCTGATAAGCAATCTATTTACTTCAGAGATATAGAATATGAAGTAAAAGAATTTGCTGAAGAATATAATGGAAAAGTACTTATATTAGATATGTTAAAAGATATAAGTTTTGATATAGGATATGACATTAATAGTTATCAAGATATAGCACAAAAACTTATGCCACAAATTAGAAGCTATGCTGATAAGTATAATTTAACAATATTATTTGTTCATCATTTGAACAAACTAGGTAAAACATTAGGATCAACAGGTTTTGATGCCGTAGTTGATGGAATAATTAGATTAAGCAAAAACTGTTATGATGACAGTACTATAAAAATGGAAATAATAAATAGAGATTTCCCTGATGATGAAGAATATCTTCATAAAGACAAGAATCAAGTCTTCTCAATAGCACAAGATACTTCTCTAGATTATGTTAATCCTAACATTATCGGCTTTATCAAATATGCTATTAGAGAAAAGGATTTTGATTTCAATGTAAGTGAAATCATAAATAAAGCAAATCTAATGTGTACCCCTACTCAATTGGGTAAATTAATCAACAGCAACTTAGATTTGCTAGAAAAAGAAGGTCTTCATATAACTAAATATAGAACTGCTGAAGGTAGAATGTATCATATTAAATATGAAGAACCTTCTTTAGAAAATGAGTAACGTGGCACGTTTTGTTTCGAAGAAATGAAAGTGGCGATAGTGAAACATTTTCATGTTTTAGAGAATTGATAAATTCGATAAAACACTTGTTACACAAGTGGAGCCTTTGATTCATTCATTGGCTTCTGACTTTGTAACAAGCATAAGGGATTTTTAAGGATCGCCTTAAACTCACGGGCTGTGCCCTAGTGAGATATGGCACACTTATAAATAAGAATGCCAATATTTATGAAAGGAGTACAAATGAATGTAGATTATCAAGTGCTCACTTTTAAAAATCAAATAAAACCGAAAGATATTGGTGGTCTTGGTGTAGAACTAGATCAAAGAAAAGGATCCGGTAATTATGCTAAAGATAGAACTCAATTTAATATAGAATATGTTGGATTAGATAATCATCCTACTCTATCTAGTAAAGTATATGAAACAATATATTCAAATAATATACACTTTAATAAAGGTGATAATACAAACATATTAAATGGATGTATTATTACATCTGGTCCAGAATTCTTCCGCAAGTTAGGATTGCCTATGAAAGATACAGGAAGAGTTCATGTTGAAGGTAATCATATTGGAGAACCAATCTTCTGTCCTGATATAAAAACTAAGGAAGATATTCCAGAGAAACTTTTGGAGTATTTTGACGAATCATATCGATTTATGTCGAATATTGTCGGTAAAGAAAATGTAGTGTATGCAGGAGTACATTTTGATGAAGATACTCCACATATGCACTTCTACTTTTTACCTATCGTAAATCAAGTAAAAAGAAAAGTATTTGAAACCGACGAGAATGGTAAAAGGATTACTAAACAAATATATACTAAAGATAATACTATTAAGAATGTTCCAGTTCAAAAGAAAGATGCTAATGGTAAAAGTATATATGAAATTGAGTATGGTAAATTCTTAAATTCTGACGAATTTTGGAAACAACTTGGAGGGAAAGTATCATTTGCTAAACTACAAGATCAATATAATGAGTTTATAACATCTAAAGGATTCGAATTAGACAGAGGTCAAGTTGGAGCCAATAAACATCACCAAGATAAAGCTGAGCACAATATAAAAGTTTTAAACAATGAAATAGATAAATTAAAACAAGAATTAGAATTAAACAAAAGAATAAATGAGGTTGAACTAAATACTAATAAAGAAATTAAAAATATCAATGAAGAAGAACTATTAAATCCATCTAAAGACATTTTTAAGAAGTATAAAGACAAAGATGTAGAAAAGTTAATTGATTATAGTAAAGAAATAAAGAAAGCGAATATTGCCTCTAAAAATGAATTAGAAAAGAAAGAGATTAAAATAGAAAAACTTGAGAATCAAATTAAACAATTTAAATCTGGTAAAACATATCAAGATAAAGATAAGGTTATTGCTAATCAAGAAAGAATCATTAACGAACAAAAAGGTATCATTAATAATCTAAATAAAGAAATAAAATCTTTAAAAGATAAAATAGAAAGATTAACTAATATAATCTGGACTAAATTAAATGATGCCTATCTAGCAGTAGCTCACCTACTCGGATTTAAAGATGTTAATAAAGATAATGTTAATCATGATCTGATGGATTATAAAGTTCGTGATATTAATCGAAAACATGAACCTAGATACAATAAATCAACAAAGGATAAATCCGATGATTACGAATTATGATAGAATATATATGACGTTGATTTTTCTGGGGACATTAGAAAAGGAGGAAATTCAATAAATGTCTGTTAGAAAAATACCAAAAAATAGAATAACTAAAGATGGTAGGTCATATGCATTTATAGTAACTGAATATGGTCTAGATGGTAAAAGACATCAACATCAATCAAAAGCATATATGACTTATGATGAAGCATTTAGAGCTGAACAAGCATATTTAAATAAATATAAAGATATTGATGTTAATCCACATATAACATTCTATCAAGCATATTTAAAAGTATATGACTATAAGAAAGATAAGATTAGAGCAACTACTCTTAAAACTTATAGAGATAGAATCCATTTTATGAAATTATTTTGGGATGTAGAGTTAGTAGATTTAGATGCTGATATATATCAACGTTGGAGAAATCAGATGAATAAAACTGATTTATCTGATAGATATAAAACTGATATTCAAAAGTTAATTAAAACAATATGTAATTATGCAGAAAAACAATGGGATTTTAATTTAAGAAAGTTTTATAATAAATTAGAACCTTTTAAAACACCTGGTGCAATAAAAAAGGAAATGGATGTATATAAACCAGAAGAGTTTTATAAATTCATTTCAGTTGTCGATGATATTCAAATGAGATGTTTATATAAAGCATTATACTATTGTGGACTTCGTAGAGGTGAAGCTAGAGGCCTTCAGTGGAAGAATGTAGATTTAGATAATAGAAGATTATATATTAAACATCAAGTTCAAAACAATGTAGAAACTAATAATGATAAAGATTGGTATATATGTGCTTGTAAAACAAATACATCACATAGAACTGTACCAATACCAGAAGATCTATTTGAAGAACTCACTGAATTTAAAAGACAATTAAAAAAATACAAAGCATATAGAGATACATGGTTTGTATTTGGAGATAAAAATCCTATTGGAACTCATAAAATGAATAATTGGAAAAATGCATATTGTAAGAAAGCTGGTATTAAGCAAATAAGATTACATGACTTTAGGCATAGTTGTGTATCAGCACTTATTAATGCTAAGAGTCCAGTTCCTACAATTTCAGCATTAGTTGGTCACTCTACTCCAACTGAAACATTAGATACTTATTCTCATATGTTCGAAGAGTCACTAGAAGGTGTAACTGATTATTTCGATAAAATATTTGAGGAAAATAAGCAAAAAAATCACCAAAATAATGGTGATTAACTGTGCAACTGTTGTGCAGACGCACTTTTATAAATTCAACTACCCCTTATAGATAAAGGTTTCCAAGCGAAATCTTTGTCTCGCCAGGGGGAAGAGAGCACGTTTATTTCATAAAAAAACTTAATCTTTCGATTAAGCTTTTCTTTTAATAATTATATAAGAACTAATAAATAGAATACTTATAAATGTGATTATATTATCATTAGTCTTTGGATTCTTACTTTCTTTCTTTTCTTCTTTTCTTCTATTAATGACTAACTCTTTACCTTTTACATAATGAGTATAGGTATCATCATAAGTTATATTTTTAATTGGAGTTAAAGTATTAATATCTATATCTTTATATTCTAAATAAGTATATTCTCTTCCATTCTTTAAAGTAATAGTTTTATCAGTAGCTTCATAAACTATACCATTTGAATCAACATCAGTATATTTAGCATCACTATTCCAGTAATATCTCTTATCACTAGAATCTTTAAAAATCCAATATTTTAATCTATAGAAACCTCTATAAGCATTATCAGGAGTTAATGAATAATCAGCTTCCGCTGCTTCTGCATTTGCATATTCAAGAGTATCTGAACCATTCTCAGTATCTGAATCATCAATAAACCATTTATGAGAATAAGGATCTTCTACTAATTCACTTAGATAAACTTTAATAGTTCCTCCACTTACTAATTCATAAGCATACTTCTTATCATCTTTAGTAGCTATCTTTAATAATTCAAAACTTTCAGGAACAATACCAAATCCATATTCAGATTGAGTAACTACACTACTAACTACTCTTTCTACTTTTACTTCTGGAGTATTACTTCCTTTAAATATAATCATAGAGTTTTCATCATTAGTAGAAGCATAATCAGAACCTATTACTATAGGAAAATAATCATCAAAGTCATCAACACTTTCAGTTGCATATAAATATAAAGAAACTGTATCTTCAAAAATAAACTTTGAATCACTATATGAATAAATTGGAATTGGATCTTCATCACTTCCATTAGTATTAACGGTTAATACTCCATCACCTGTAAATGTAATATTAGTTTTATAACCATGTCCAGTTACTTCAATTAAACTTAACTCATTTTCACCTAGCACTTTAATTTTAAAGTCTTCCCCCATACATTCAACATCTAATGCATATTTATCCTTAACATCTTTAATAGTTAATGTGTTACTTTCAGAATCATATGCGGCCCCACTAACAGCGTTATTATTAATAGTTCCTGAATCATATACAAGTAAATTAACAGAATCTTTATAGAACTTAATAATTCCATTAGTTGTATCAGGTCCATTAGCTGCTTTAACACTACTAGTAAAAATAATACTACTTATAAGTAGTATACTTAAAATTATAAATACTCTTTTCATAAATAAACTCCTATACTCTATAAACTATATCCTACATTCACTATATCATAAGTATATTTATAAGACATACGTATTTGTAAACTATACACTTGCTTGATAATTACTTTACAAAATAAAAAGTCATGATTTACTCATGACTAATTACCTAAATGGTGTTCCCACCGAGACTCGAACTCGGGACAAACCGCGCTTAGGAGGCACGTGCTCTATCCAACTGAGCTATGGAAACATCATTTAAATTATAACATAAA
>CAMKAT010000016.1 GCA_946410555.1 uncultured Caryophanales bacterium
TCTTCAGTATAAACTTTAATGCCATTATCTAATAAAATTTGTGTAGTAATTCCATTACCATCAATTAAATTACCACTAAAAGTTCCATCATATATTTTACCTTTACCACATGAAGGACTTTTTGATTTAAAGACTACAAAATCAATATTACAAATATTACATATTTTTAAAGTATCATAAGCACCCTTAATATAGTTTTGTGTAACATCAATACCATCTTTATTAATAACTTTCCCATTAATTATTTCTGAAGGTACTCTTGGAGTAGCTAAACCTCCAAGTACTTCAGGACATACAGGAAAAAATTCAAACTTATCTTTTAAATTTAATAATTCACTATTTTCTTTTGACTTTCCATCAAATCTGCATTCAATACCTAGTAAACAAGCACTAACGAGAACTCTTTTCTTTTCCATAAGAGAAAAATCTTACCTCATTATAAAAATGTGCAGATCCAACAAGAAATACAATAAAACTAAGTAAAGAATCTAAAATAATAAATAATACTATAAATCTAAAAGATGTAATAAAGTAAAATAATATAAAAACAATTAATAATAAAAATAAAATTATAAATAAACTATAAGAAATAACAAATTGTATTTTACCATATTCACACTCACTGAATTCAATTAATAGTTTACTTAAATCTTTTTTCTTCATTTTATAAATATTCATAAGTCCTCCTTAATCAGATATATCATAATCTAAAACTATATAAACTTTATATTCAGGATATAATTCTTTAACTTTTTTCTTTAATCCATTAACTATAGATTTATTTCTAATATAATCAAATGAAATAACTACATCAAAATCAATTGTTTTAAATTCTTCATTAACATAAAAACCATGCATTGAAATTAAGCCTTCGGTATTATTAACAAGTTGTTGAATATTATCTTTCATTTTCTTTAATTCTTTATTCTTAGAGTTCATAGAATAAATACCAATCGCAGCCACAATAACACCAGTTTTCATATAAACTTTACTAGTTATTTTTCTAGTCAATTTATCAATTTCAACTGCATTCATTCTTTCATCAACTTCAATATGAAATGAAGCAATTAATTTTTCTGGTCCATAATTATTAACAACTAAATCAAAGCAACCCATGACATCTTTAAATGAGTTAACTATTTCTTTAATCTTAATAGCTAATTCTTTTTCGATTCTTCTACCTAATATTAAACTAATAGTTTCTTTAATCATTAAGAAACCAGAACGCATAATTATAAATGAAATTAACAAAGCTAAATATGCTTCTAAAGAAACTTTAGAAACTAAATAAATAAATGCAGATACAATCGTAGCAATAGATACTAAAGCATCAAGTTTAGCATCAACACCTGAATTATAAAGTGTATCACTTTTAAGTTGTTTTCCTTTTTTCTTATAATACTCACCAAGTATTACTTTAACCACAACTGATACAGCAAGTATTATTAAAGATAAACAATTATAATCAGGTAATTCATCTTTTAATATATATTGAATAGATTCAATAAATGCAGTAATACCTGCATACATAATAATTATAGAAATAATTAATGATGCAAGATATTCAACTCTTCCATGTCCAAATGGATGTTCCTTATCTGGAGTTTTAAGTGCAATCTTAGTTCCAATAATAGTAATAATTGAAGAAACAGAATCACTTAAGTAATTTAATGAATCCATCATAATTGCAATTGAATTAGTTAAAAAACCTACGATAGCTTTTGATAAACTAAGTAAAATATTAACAACTATTCCAATAACACTTACTTTAACAATTTCTTTTCCTCTTTTATTTTCCATTAAAATCTTTCACGTCTTTCATTAAAGTATTCATTTGATCCATATACTTATTAATATATTCTTTATTAAATAAATCAGCATTATTCTTATAAGTTTCTTTTATCTTTTTTCTATACTCTTTAGGATTCTTTATTGCTTCTTCACCACTTAATGGTAAATCCACATATTGATTTAAATCCTTTTCATAATAATCGATCTTACATGCTTTTTGAAACTCTTCGTTTTTTGTTAAATCTTCATTATTCATATACACTCACCTATATTAATTATAATAAAAAAAAGGTTAATAATTAACCTTTTTTATTACTTTTAACACGTTTTTTAACATCGTTGTTATCTTGATCATTAAGTTTTAATAAGTTTTCTACTTCAGTTCTTTTAATTCTTAACATTTTTTCATCCATTTCTGCAAGTAGATAACTATAATCTTTTAACATTCTTCTTGATTCATCACTACAATCAGGATTCTTATAAATAGTTTCATGTTCCAGACTTGACCAAGCATCCATTAATAGAGTTTTAACTTGAATTTCACATCTAACCGGCTCTGTTCCAGTTGAGAATGGAACTGGAACTTCTACTATTAAATGATAAGCTCTATAACCACTCTTTTTAGGATTAGTAATATAATCTTTTTCTTGAACAATATTAATAATTGGAGTATTTTTAATAATATTTACCATCTCATTAACATCATCTAAATCAAGACAAATAATTCTAGATAAAACTATATCTTTAATATTTTTACTTATATTATATAAATTAAATTCTAAATCTTGTTTAGCAAGTTTTCTATCTATAGAATCAATTGATTTAATTCTTGGAGTTGTAGGTTTTTGAATTGAAGAGTTATTATCATTCATGTAATATTTACTCTTAACAATTTCAATATAGTTATTTAAAATATCAGCTGCTAAATCATAAACATAACTGTAATCATTAAATGCTTCTTTATTAGCTTTTTTAATTTTTCTTTGAGATTGTTGTTTGCGTTTATTAATTTCTTTATTTCTTATAATCATCATTGAATTTTCAAGTGCAGCTAATTCATGTGAAAAATAAAGAAGTTGTCTTTTTGATTCTTCACTACAATTCTTATTTTTATAAATAATCTCATGTTCCAAACTTGACCAAGCATCCATAAGAAGTGTTCTTACTTGAATCTCAGCCTTAACAGGTATCATAACATCATCTACTGGTACAGCAATTTCACAAATAAAATGATGACTTCTATAACCAGATTCTTTAGGTTCATTAATATAATCTTTTTCTTTGGTAACTTTAATATTAGGCATAGTTCTAATCATTTCAATAGTTCTATTAACATCGTCTAAGTCAACACAAACAATTCTAGCACCAACGATATCATTAATATTATTAATATTTTCTAGATTAAAATCTAATCCATCATTATTAAGTTTAATTGCAATACTATCTAAAGATTTAATTCTTGATGTAATAAATTGAATATCACCATGAACTTTTTCTCTATCATATTCACTCTTAATAACATGAAGATAAGTATTTAACAAACCTTCTGCTATTCTATAAATAGACTTATATTCTTCATATACTTCTAATTCTTCTTGAGATAAAGAAAAATCATTACTATAAATAATATTCTTAATAGATTCCATAAAAACACCCCCTTTGCTTTTAAAAATCAAATAAAATAAACTAAATTTAAAGGTCTAAATAATATAACATATTTTACAATTTTCTTCAAATTTCAAAAAAATTTTTTATTACTTAAAGAATAAAAAAGTACTAACTATTTGTTAGTACTATTCTATATCAAGTTCTTGTTTAAAATTATTAAGATTATTTTCATTTATAGAGTAATATGATTCAACTTCTCCATATTTTTGTTTAAATACATTACCTTCTTTTACAAGCATACCAGAAGGAAATAATCTTTCTAAAGCATCATTTTCAAGTGGTGACCATTCTCTAGTTTTAACAAGTAAAACTATTATTTCATCTCCTTTTTGTACAAACTCAGTTTCATTATCACTGTATTGTTTAATAATAGTATTTTTTATTTCTTCATCACTTGGATTACCAAATTTATCATAATCATCATTATATTTCAAATACTCTTCCATAGAAACATATCCACCATAGAAATAATAAGAAATACTAACTCGATTATTTAAATCACCTTTATATATATCATTTAATAATAAATTTACTTTAGTCCACGCTACACCATTAAAAGAAGTAAAATCAACACTTTTTACTATACCTTTTACAATATAATCAGCATGAGTAGCTAACTCCTTAAAATCATCTTTAAAAGCTTTTTCCATATATCCTGATATATTAATAATATTTTTACCATTTAAATCATAATCATTAGAATCATAACTGTTTACATCATCATTATTATCAACATTATTGTAATCATAGTTTGTAATATGACGAGTATCATAAATACGATTTCTATAATTAATAAATAATATAATTAAAAGAACAATAATTAATATTAATAATAAAATGATTAAAAACTTAAAATATTTCTTCATACTATCTTCCTCAGTAATATAATAACAAAAAAATTAGTAAGTATAAACTTACTAATTAATTTTAATATCACCTGTTTTATTTTTAATTGTTAATGTCTTTTCTAAATATCTATCATTATTATTTATTTTTGTATCTCCAACATTAGTTGTAGCTTCAACATAAACACCAGTTACTTTTCCGATTTTAATATCTCCAGTTTTATGATCAATAAGTGAATCTTCTTTTAAATCTGCATTAGTAATTTTTACATCTCCAGTTTTAGAAGTTATTTCAAATTTATAATCAACATTATCTATTTCAATATCACCAGTTGATGAATTATTAATTAATTCACTAACTGAATCAATATCTAAATCACCGGTTGAATGTTTAATTTCTACCTTATTAATTTTCTTAATTTTAATGTCTCCGGTTGATAAATCAATCTTTGCATTATTTAATGCATCGATTCTTAAATCACCAACAGAATTATAAATAGAACCATTTAAATTTTCAAATGAACCTATTCTGATATCTCCAACTTTTTGATCAATTCTAAATTCTTCAATATTATTTTCTTTAGGTAATTTAACAACTACTTTTCCGTGAGCACCAAACCCAATAAAAATACTACCTTTAATTTTATTATATGCTTTTAAAGTAATTACACCATTTTCATTATCAAATGAATAATCAATTTTTTTATTATTTGAGTAAACTTCTAAAGAGATTTTGTCACTTGAAGTTTCTTCAAAATAAACATCTATTGATTTAGTATCAACATTTAATGAAGTAGCATCATTTTCATATTCAATTGAATCTATTAATTTACCTTCATAATCAAAATCTAATGAACTCCAGTCAAAGTTATTAGTTAGTAAATAAATAAATCCAGCAGTCATTAATACACAAACTGTAGATAAAAATATTATTAATATAATAAGTCCCATTTTATTCATTATTATCTTCCTTATCTACTTCTTTTAAGTTAAAGATTAACTTAATAATTTCATCTACAACTCCTAAGATTAAAAAGATAATCCAAGTAATATGCCATGCCATAGTAGCAAATGAAATAATTAAATAAACAGTAACAAATATTGCATCTACAATACCTATAACTTGTTTACAAATATTATTCTTTTTAGTAACTTTCTCTTCACGTGATTCTCTACTATAATAGATACCATTATAGACAAGTAATCCAGTAGCTAATGCACTTAAAGATAAAAGAATAGATAAACCAACGATTGGTAAATCAAATTGTGCAGCAAATAATATAATTGATATAACACCAAAGATATACATCATAACTGCGATAGCAATATTTCTAGCATAGTTTGATTTAACATTAATCTCTTTTGCTTCTTTTATATTAGTATTACCTGTTAATAATTCATCACTAGTAATACCAAAGAATTCACATAACGGAATTATTTTATCAAAGTCTGGTTGTGATTGATCAGTCTCCCACTTTGATATAGTTTGTCTAGACACATCTAGTTCGTTTGCAAGTTCTTCTTGCGAAATATTCTTTTCTTTTCTTAATTTTAACAATCTTTCTCCAATTGTCATATTTTTCCCTCTTTTCTGACACTCATTATATTAATTTTTTTGGTTGCGTTCTATATAGTTGCGTTGGAAATTTGTCAACTATGCTTAACATTTTTAATTATAACATATAAAAAGTAGTCTTTTTAGACTACTTTACTAATAATTAAAAAACATTAATATTTCTTCTTTTAAATCACTAAAATCAAATATAACAAGTATTAAAATATTAACAATTGAAAGAATCATCGCAGCATGTGCAATATAATCAAAATCAATCATTTTTAATACTATAAGTAAAAGTGGTACAAAAGAAACAACTACATTAGCAATAAGTATTCCTAAATACTTTCTTATATGTTTTCTTTTTAAAATAAAAAGATAAATATCTACAAATAAAAGTTCCACAATACAAAGAATAGGAATAACAAAATTAGTTAATATTTTTAATCCAGTATACATATACCAAATAAATAAAATAAGCATTAATATTGTTCCATATCTACCAAGTAATTTAAATAAATCTTTATAACTCTTAAAGATATAAAATAATGTAATATAATTTGATAATAATGCTAAACCAACATATGGACTAAAAGTATATTTATTATTAACTTCATAATCAATATATCCACATATTAAAGTTATTATTAAAGAAATAAGTAAAATACTTTTTAAATAAATATTACCTTTTCTTTTAATCTTAGGATAAATAGTATTAGTACCTTTATGTTTTAATTTATTAGAACAAATAGGACAATACTTCGAAGGAGTATTAACAGTTACTCCACAATTAGAACACTTCATAACTACACCCCATTCGAAACAACATTGATTTCAATGTTTTCTTCTTGTAATTCTTCAACTAAATAATTAAGAACATTATTTCTCATGAATCTCGAAGAAGCTACAATACATAAATCATCTTTAAATGAAGAAACAACAAATTGTAAATCTTCAGTAGAAATCATTAAAGCAACACTCTTAACATGATTTTCTACTTCTTTAGAAAACTCTAATTTACCCATATTAGATACATGCGTAGTATTTAATTTATGAGTAAACTTATCTATCACAGATAAACCAATATTCTTAATAATAAGTGGAATACTTCTAATAACAACATTACTTACTAAACTATACATTTGATTAGATCTTTTAATAATAGATTCTTTATCAATTGATTCTACAAATTGTTTATTAACATTCTTAATAATTTTATCTATAAAATCAACTTCTCCATCAAACTTATAATTTACATATACAAGTCCGAAGAAATTCTTAGTAGTCTTTGAATAATAAAAACTTCTCAAATCTACTGGAACTGCAATTCTAATAGTTTTACCACTATCTTTATAAGACATAGTCTTTAGTATTGATCTAATTATTAAAGAAACAATGTATACAGTTAGACTAACACTTTTACTCTTACTTATAGTTAAAAGTTTCTTTGCACTCATATGCATTTCAACAAATCTAATATTATGTTTCTTAATCTTTTTACCCTTAAAATTATAAGTATTTATAGTCTTATTCTTTGGAGCCTTACATTTCTTATAATACTTATCATAAGAATCTTCTTCTCTTTCTAAAACTGTAGCTTTAAACTTTGGAGTTACTTTAATCTTATATTTTAAAGAAACATAGTTCTCTATTAATGAAGTACAAAACTCTAAAGTACCTCTACCATCACTAATAATATGACTTACTTCAAGATTAATTCTATTCTTATAATAAGTTACTCTATATAACACTTCATCTCTATAAGAATCTATTCTAAAACAAACAGGTAAATGTTCTTCTTTTACTTCAGGAACATCATCTTCTTCCTCTAAGTAATACCAGAATAATCCCATCTTTAATGAAACATTAAAGACGGGAAAAGATTCCTTTGTTTGAACAAGTGCTTGTTTTAAAATATCAGCATCTATAAGTTCATCCATAGTAATAGCAAATCTAAAAACATCTGGATTATGTTTAAAATAAGTTGAAGCAAAAAATGTGCCTACATTATCTAACTTATGAAAATTCATAAATCCTCCTTATTACTTAAACCCCTACTCAACAATTATATCATTAATTTATATAATAGTTTTATTATTCATAAAAAAAAAGAGAATAAATCTCTTTTAATATTGAACTCTAATTAATTCTAACTCATAAAGTAGTTCGTCTCCGACTTCACCATTGACGTCTAATCTATCACCTATAATTTTATCTATACACTCAAATCCATTTCTTTCAAGGATTTTAATTGCACCAATATTTCTTGAATCACAAGTGGCATAAACACTACCTAATCCTTCTTTTTTAAGTCTCTTAACTATTGATGATAATACCTCATGTCCATATCCATGATTCCAATAATCTTTAGAAATATAAATATTAACAGACTTACTTCTTGAATCTTCTTTATAAACTGAAGCATAACCAATAATTTCATTAGAATCTTTAAGTTTAATAACTCCTCTTTCATAAAGGTCGCTTCTAAATGTATTTATAATATGTTCTTTGAATGCATCAACATCCCAATCAGGGTCATACTCAGGAATATATTTGCCAACTTCATTTTCACGATCCCAGATTTTAAACATAATCGGAATATATTCTGGTATAACTTTTTTGATTTCAAGTCTTCTGGTTGTAAATTCCATATATATGCCTCCCTATTCTAAATATATTATATACATTAGAATGTAAATAATAAATAGTTTTCTAATATAATTTTACATACAAAATAAAAAATAGTATTGACTACTATTCTTTAATAAATTTACCACTTAAACTATTTAAAACATAAACTATAATCATATTAAAAACAGTCATTATAGCAAAAGTAATTAATCCAATTTTAGTTCCATGACTCATAAATAAGTACCAATCATATTCATATGGAATAACTCCATTTACTCTATGAGTTAAAGCAACTGTTAAATAGAATATTCCATATAAAGTAATTGGAAATATATTATATAAAACATACTTACATTCAACCTTATTATCTTCAAAGAAGATAAATGTAACAAATGCTAAGATTGGATTTAAAATATGAAATATAAATTGAGAACCACTTACTAAGAATAACCAGTTATCACCCGAGACTGGAATTAAATATATAAATACAGTTAAGAAAGTAATAACAACACCAGTAGTACATATAAGTTTTAAAACTCTAATAGTCTTAGGTATATCACCTTTATTATTAATATGATTACATAAATAATTAGCATAAATAAGTGCACATATACCCATACATAAATTAGATAGTTCAGTAAAAAATTTAAATCTAGTAAATAAATATGTAATACTTTCACCATTTAATATATGTTCATAAGTTTCCATTACAAAGCCAACCACTAATAATACAAATATAATTATATTAATAAAAAAACTTATATTCTTACTCTTGCTCACATTATCACGTTCTTACTATTTAATTATCTTTTTGATTAACATATTTCTAGATTCTTGAATCATCATCTTAATTAACTCTATCATCATACGTTTAGATTCATCATCTAAATTTTTAACCTCATTAATTATATCAAAAATATACTCAGATTTCTTTTCTTTGAATGATGAGATTGACAGAATATGACACTTTTCAAAGATTTCGAAGATCTTTTCTGTAAAAATTCTTCTCTCTTTGAAGTTATATTTAGATAACCATTCATTAAAAGATTTGTAGAAAGCTTTACTGCCAGATTTTAACTCAGTATATAAAAAGTCATCATCTTTAATCATCCATGTATAGGCATCATGTGATAATACACCAATTTGATTAGACTTAACTACTGTATACTTTAAATCATAGAATAAAAGTCCAAAAACACTCGAATTCGGAACTATATGTTCATATCTATTAAGAATAGATTTATACTTCGGTGAATTCATCATCTTAAGCATTAATCCAGGACCATCAAAAGAATATATCTTCTTTAAGTGTATTTTCTTTAAAGGATGTAAATACATACCAGCAACTAAGGAAAGATTACCGCCTTTAGAATGACCACAGAAAACATATTTATTCTTATCAAATACCGAGATAGTACTATTAGCATACTTAATAGCTAACTTTTGTGCTGCCACTGGAAATTCATAACTCATTCTAAAGTCTTCTTTCCATCCTGCAAGCAAGTCATCAGTGCCTTCATAAGAAATAACCTTAAGATTATCACAAACATCAATGGTTAATGCACTGAATTGAATATCTCTAGAACAAACATACTTATAATTATATATTTCACAATTACAATATCTTTCTGTATATTGTATCTTTTTCATTAATTTAATAGATGATCTAATACCAATACCTTGTTTTCTAAAATAAGACTCATTATATTTAGAAAAATAAAGATGGCATGCATAACCAATAGTAATCTTACTCTTACTATTATTAGATACAATACCATCAAAATCTAAATAAGAAAGCAAACCAAAAACTAAATAATCTATATTATTTATCTCTTTTTCTTTAAAACTTAAATCACCATATTTCTCTATATAACTAATTAAGTTCATAAAATCACCTAAATAAGACTAATAATATACTTAATAGCTAATGATCCAAAGGACATTAAAATACCAGCTAAAATAACTCCTAAGATAATATGAACAACACTCTTTTTAAAGTCCATATCTAATATAGAAGCTGCTAAAGTACCAGTCCATGCACCAGTTCCAGGTAAAGGAATACCAACAAATAAAAGTAAAGCAATATATAAACCATTACCAGCTTTCTTTTGTAGTTTCTTTCCACCTTTTTCACCTTTAGTTAAACACCAAGTAAAAAATTTACCAAATACACGTTTATCTTTACCCCATTCAAGTATTCTTCTAGCAAAGAAGAAAATAAATGGAACAGGAATAATATTACCAATAATACAAATAATATAAGAAGGAAGTAAAGGAAGTCCCTTACCTACTGCTATTGGAATAGCACCTCTTAATTCTATAATTGGAACCATAGAAACTAAGAATATTAGTAAATATTTTTTTATCATTATAATCACTCCAATCATCTATAATTATATAAAAAAATTAGAGATTTCTCAATCTCTAATAATAGTGTTAGAAAATCTATCTTCCATGAATTCATCAGGATAATACTTATCATAAGCTTTTTCAATAATGTTTCTTGGAGGTTCTCCATGTCTTCTGGCTTGATAACGCATTCCATTAGTAGTAGAAACAACTAAATCAATCATAAAGACTACAAATAGTATACGAACTACAATCTTACCAATCTTCTCTGGAATCTTATTAATTGAGTTATTAAGAAGTGGATACATAGTTTTAATATAGATTAAAGATGCCACTCCCCAATAAAAGGAAAACAATAAATTGATACGAGAATTTAAATTAAATGAATGTTTACTATAAGACCAAAAAACAGTTCCTAAGAAATATTCAGTAAAAGCACTACATAAATATTCAAAGAAAGCACCTACGATAGTTCCAAATATTAAAATAAATAACCAACTAGAGTTCTTATGTCTATGCAAGAATATCGTACAAATTAAGAATGCTCCACCCCATACTAAAGATATCTCTTCATATAAAAGTGAACTTCTATGCATCCATCTTCCCATTGAATATCTACAAAAGAAAACTTCAATAATACATCCAATAACACCAGTAACATAAAATATAATAAATAACTTATATAAAGATAAAGAATCTTTATTAAATACACGTTTTTTAAATACTGGATAAGCTTTATCTATTCTTTCTAATATAACTTCAGATATATTCTTTCCAATGATTGATTTAAACTTTTTATTATTTCTTTTATTAACTAAAAAATATAAAGAAAATATTAAATCAACAAGAATAACAAAATCTACTAAAATAATAAATATAACTTTTGATTCAAGATCAAAATCATTAAATATAAATATAATAAATGGACTAATAAACTTAGTTAATAAATATCCTACGATACCTAAGATTAATGAATAATCTAAAGAAATAATACCTTCATAGTTTATTCTTTTATGACTAAAATCCCACCAATATCTATCACTAATTCTATATAGAATCTTAGCAGATATAAAAACCACCGCAATTCCATAAATAACAGATAACAAAATAGATAATATTATATTATTAGTATACTTAAGACTAATAAATAATAATACACCTAAAAAGCCATAAGAAATACATAAAGGTCCATTTAGAATTCCTCTATTAACATCTTTTTTATAAATAATAGATGCTAAAGAAACTTCACAAACATACCCCAAGAAAGAATAAAATAGAAACAAAATATTCAAATTTAGAAATAAATCTAATTTCATTTCATTCACCTAATTAAAGTATAACAAAAAAAGATAGAATACTCTATCTTAATGAATTTATTTTTTCTTGAAAGTTTTCAGACATACAAACATAAGAACCACTAACTGCGATATCTAAGCCATCTAATAGTTTAATAGTATCTCCATTAACACCACCATCAAAACTTATTTCAAAGTGATAACTTAATTCTTCTCTGATTTTAATTAGTTCATCTATCTTCATGGTAGTTGAAGTAATTAACTCTTGTCCACCATATCCAGGAATAACTCCCATGATTAAACAATAATCTACATTTTCTAAGTATTGCTTAATAGAATCCACTTTAGTATATGGATTAATAGCAATACCAGCTTTTTTACCTTTAAAATGAATATATTCAATTAATTCACTTATATCATGATTAATCTCACTATGTATAATTATATACTTACATGCTTTTAATGTAGAAAAAGCATCAATATATTCTTTTGGATGATTAACCATTAAATGTATATCTAAATCTTTTTTAGAATCTTTAAATAAATCTAAAACTTCTTCTTTTGTAAAAGTACTTCTTTTTACAAAAGTATTATCCATAAAATCTACATGAATAAAATCAGCATCAGTTTTTTCTACTTCTTCAATACATTTAGATCTTGGAATCTTACTTTTTAGGATACTTACTGATATCTTCATATTCATCAACCATCCTTTTGTAGTTCTCATAACGGGATGCTAAGATTTCTCCATTTTCAAGTTGCTCTTTAACTCTACATCCTTTTTCATTTATATGCATACAATCATTAAACTTACATGAATTATCAAACTCTACAAAAGAAAATCTTAAATTTTCTTTTAATATATCTAAATCTAGTGCACTGAATCCAGGAGTATCTACTATAAAGAAATCATTGAAATCATAAATCTCAGTATGTCTTGTAGTATGTTTACCTCTACCTAAAGCTTCACTAATATCATTAGTTTCAAGATTAAGTTCTGGTTTAATTTTGTTGATAAGTGTAGACTTACCAACACCAGTTTGACCAGTTAATGTAACTAAAGAGCCTTTAATTAAAGCTTTTAACTTATCTAATTCACTATTTAAAAGTGTTGGAATACCAATACTATTATAATAGTCGATGATAGGCTTAAATTCACTTAATTCTTCTTTAGTTAATAAATCTCCCTTAGTTAAAACAACGATAGGTTTAATATCTTTAAGTACTACATTAGCTATCATCTTATCAAGTAAATATGAACTAAAATCAGGTCTAGTTAAACTAGTAACTATAATTGCTATATCAATATTAGCAACTTCCGGTCTTTTAAGTTCATTTATTCTTGGTTCAATAGAATCAATAGTTAAAGTACTAGTATCTATTTCAACAATATCGCCTACCTTTGGAGTAAGTCCTATATGTCTGAACTTACCCCTAGGTAAACAATCATACTTTTCACCATTACAAGAAACAGTATATTTATTACTAATTATTTTAATTATTCTTCCAGTCATAATTAACCAATATCTGCGTTTGGATCTTCACCAGTGTCTTCACTTGCTTCTTGAGCAATGTTAATTTCAAGTGTTTGTCCAGTTACTACTTTAGAACCAACATTCTTACTTTGTGAATAAATAGTACCAGCAGCATGTTCGCTTGTAGATACATAGTTAGTTTTTAAAGTAATACCATATTCATTACACCAAGCTTCAATTTCAGATAAAGTATATTTACCACTAGTAAAGTCAGGATATTTATCATCTATATGTTTAATATATAGAGTAATAGTATCACCTTTCTTTAACTTAGAACCATCACTAGGTTCAGTCTTAATGATTTCATTAGCTTGAACTTTATCATCAGTATCAATTGCTTTAATATTAACATTTAATCCATATTCTTTTTCTAGATTATATTTAACATTATTAGCATCTTCACCAACTAAGCTTGCAACTGTATAAGATTGTTCACCAGTAGAAATATATAAAGTAACTACAGTTCCAACTTTAGCTCTTCTTCCACTTGTTGGGTCAGTCTTAGCAACTTTTCCTTCATCTACTTCAGCAGAAGCCCATTCTTTATTTTCATCAGCAACTACTAAACCTAAATCTTCAAGTTTTTGAATTGCTTCAGTTTCACTCATACCTTTTAAATCAGGAACTCTAACTTCTTTAGTCTTAGTTAAAACAGGAATTAAGAATGCTCCAGTAACAATAATAATTACTAAAGCTGTAAAAATAGCTCCTAGAACTATTAATACTTTATTTTCTCTTCTTCTCATATCTCTTTCAGTAAGCTTACGTGTTTTTATATCTACGTCACCCTTTTCCTTCTTTACTGCCTCCTTTTTCTTAACAGGAGCCTTAGTTTCTTTATCATCATCAAATCCACTTAAATCAATATCATCTTTTTTCTTTTTCTCAACTGTCTTCTCTGATGTTTTTTCTTCTTTTTTATCGTCATTCTTTTCGTCTAACTCTTTATATTTAAAGTTGTACATTGGTTCAGCAGATCTTTCATCTGTTAATGCTGTTTTTAAATCATCATGCATTTCTCTAGCATCATTATATCTATTCTTTGTATTCTTAGCAGTAGCCTTCATAATGATGTTTTCAATAGATTGAGGTAAATTAGGTAAAATACTTCTAATCTTTGGGAATGGCTCTTTAATATGTTTAAGAGCTATTTCAACTGCATTATCACCTTTGAATGGAAGTTCTCCAGTTAATAACTCATACATTAAAATACCCATTGAATAAACATCACTTTGAATAGTAGCTCCTTTACCACTTGCTTGTTCAGGTGGTAAATAATGAACTGAACCCATAACTGAATTAGTTTGAGTAAGTTGTGTACTATTTAAAGCCATTGCTATACCAAAATCTGTAATCTTAATTAAACCATTTTCTAAAATCATTATATTTTGAGGTTTAATATCTCTATGAATTATATATTTATCATGGGCTGCACTCATACCATCAGTTACTTGTAACATAATATCAACTACTTCAGTTAAAGTAAGTTTTCCTCTTTGTTTAAGTAATTGTTTTAAGTGTTTACCCTTAATATATTCCATTACTATATAGTAAGAACCATTATCTTCACCAACATCATATACTTCAACAATGTTAGGATGAGATAAACTAGATGCTGATAATGCTTCTCTTTGAAATCTTCTAACAAACTTTTCATCTGTAGCTAAATCTCCACGTAAAACTTTAACAGCTACATTTCTATCTAAGATAGTATCGTAAGCAAGATAAACATTAGCCATACCACCTTCACCGATGGTTTTCATTATTTGATATCTATCGTTTATCTTTTGACCTTTCATTATCATTTGTGAGCACCTTCCTTATCTAAATAAGCAATACTAATATTGTCTAGGCCCCCACGAACATTTGCTTTTTTAACAAGTTTGATTAACTTATTATCCATAGTGATATCATCTTCATTTAATACTCTTTCAATTTGTTCAAATGAAAGCATATTAGTAAGACCATCACTACATAACATTATTGCATCTACATCAGTTTCTACTTCAAACATATCTATTTCACATTTATCAGTAGCTCCTAATGCTCTCATTAACACATTCTTCTTAGGATGATTAATAGCATCCTCTTCACTTAATTCTCCAGTTTCAACTAAGAAGTTAACTAAAGTATGATCTTTAGTAACTTTCTTTAATTTATGATCTTTAAATACGAAACCTGAAGAATCTCCAATATTTACAAAAAGAAGCATTTCTTTAGTTACAAGTGCCATAACACAAGTAGTTCCAAGTCCTGAAGCTTCAGGATGTTCGTTTGAATAATTTAAAATCTTAGAATTTACTTCTTTAACATTTTCTCTTAACCATGCAATTGCATCTTGTTTACTTCCAATAGTAGATAGTTTTTGGAATCTTTCTCCTATTTGAGAAATAACCATAGATGAGGCAACTTCACCTGCTCTATGACCTCCCATACCATCCGCAACAATCATTAAATGTTCACCAGATTCATTTTTAACAATAGTAACAGAGTCTTCGTTATGACTTCTTACTTTACCAGCATCTGTAATATAAAATGATTTCATTATTTATTCACCTCATTTGCTCTAAGTTGTCCACAGGCAGCATCTATTAAACTACCAAATCTTCTTCTTACTGTAACATTAATTCCTTGTTTTTTAAGAGTATCATAAAAAGCCATAACTCTTTCATTTGAACTCTTTTTAAATTCAATATGACTAGTTTCATTATAAGGAATTAAATTAACATATACATTTAAACCCTTTAGAAGATTAGCAAGTTCTAATGCACATTCTTTAGTATCATTAACTTCATTAAGCATTAAATACTCAATTGTTACTCTTCTATTAGTTTTATCAATATATTTTTTAATAGCATCTATTAACTTATCAATATCATATGCTTTATTAACAGGCATTATTTTGTTTCTTAGTTCATTATTTGGAGCATGTAATGAAACTGCTAAGTTAGTTTGTAAATTCTCATTACTATACTTTTCAATTCCTGGGATTAAACCAGATGTAGAAACAGTAATATGTCTAGCTCCAATTGCTATACCTTTTGGATCATTAATTATCTTAATGAAGTTCATTACTTCATCATAATTATCAAAAGGTTCTCCAATACCCATTACCACTACGGATGAAATACGCGTCTTTATTTCTTCTTCAATCATAAGTATTTGTAATACTATTTCACTAGCCTTAAGGTTTCTTACTTTCTTAAGTCTTCCTGACTCACAAAAAGCGCATCCCATATTACAGCCAATCTGAGAAGAAACACAAACAGAAATACCATAATCGTGTCTCATTAAAACAGACTCAATTAGGTTTCCATCACTAAGTTCAAAAAGATATTTAGAAGTATCTTTACTATCTTGCTTTCTTCTTAATTTTAAAGTATTAAAAGAAAAATTCTTTTTTAATTTTTCTCTTAAATCTAAACTAATATTACTCATTTCATCAAAGGATTTAACTCTCTTTTGATATAACCATTCAAATACTTGTTTAGCTTTAAACTTCTTTTCACCAATACTAACAAAATACTCTTCTAACATTTCAATTGTGTAATCAAAAATGCTATTCATATTTTCACCCTATTTACATTATATCAAATGTAAATAAAAAAGAATAGTTATAATAACTATTCTACACCTTTAATCTTACCCTTGGAATCAATTTCAAGCTCATGATTTTCGTAATAATCAGTATCAACAGGTAATTTCTTTTCTTCTAGTCTATCACTAATGAAATTCTTAACAACTTCGTAAATAATTGTAAAGCATGGAACTCCAATTAATAGACCTATAACACCAAAGAATCCACCAAATAATGTAATCGCAAATAATACCCAGAAAGATGGTAAACCAGTTGCATTACTTTGAATTCTTGGAGTAATTAAGTTAGCATCGATTTGTTGTAAACAAATAATAAATGCAATAAATATTAATGCCATTAACGGATCAACTACACATAATAGTAATGCACTTGGAATTGTTCCAATGTATGGTCCAAAGTATGGAATTAAATCTGTTAAACCAATAATTACAGCAATTAATACTGCATATGGGAATCTACAAATAAGTAAGAAAAGGAAAGTACATAGACATACAATAGATGAATCTGTAACTTTACCTACCATAAATCTTAAGAATATTGTATTAACATGTTCTACATTATCAATAAACTTATTAACTTTATCTACATTAAAGAAAGCATATAATGTTTTTCTAATACCAGCTCCAAAATTAGATGTATTAGCTAAAATATAAACAGCAAATACAATACCAATAAGTAAATTTAAGAAACCAGTAAATGCTCCAATAATACCACTAGAAATCTTAGTTAAACTAGTTTGAGCAAATGGTAATACATTACTCTTTAAACTAATAACAAAATCATTAATCATTGAGCTATACTTTTCAGCATTCTCACCATTACTTAATACTTTCTTAACAATTTCACTTAATTCATTAACATAAGTATCACTATTATTAATTAAACTAATAATACTAGTTAATAATTGAGGAATAATAATACTAATAATCGTAGATAGTACAATAAATACAATAGCTAATGTTGTAGCAATAGCTAAATTACGTTTCTTAGTTTTATTTTTCATTTTCTTATATACTTTATTTTCAAAGAAATTAACAATTGGATGTAATAAGTAAGCAATTACTAAACCAATAACTAAAGAAGTAAGTACTTTAAGTAATTTAGATAAAAGTCCTACGATACTTCCTAAATGAAATACTAAAAAATAAAATAATGTTGAAGCAACTACTACTAAAAAAGCAGTTAATCCCCATTTAAAATATTTACTTTTAAAAATATCCATATTATCACTATCTTTCTATATAATTAACAAATAATTTAATATTATCTACTATTAAC
Organism: uncultured Caryophanales bacterium; assembly: GCA_946410555.1. Taxonomy (GTDB): domain Bacteria; phylum Bacillota_I; class Bacilli_A; order RF39; family UBA660; genus UBA6985. The sequence continues at coordinate 18,546 of CAMKAT010000016.1, forward strand.
TTTTCATCATTAATAGATCCATTATACTTAAAATTTAAGAACATAGTTTTACCAGTATTAAGATTTAATAAATCATCTCTTTCTACTAAACTACCATCTTCATAAGTAAGCGTATATTCTAGATCATTACATTCTTCTTTATTATTGCAAGAATAATCTACATAAACTTTACTAATCTTTGCATCTACAGATCCTTTATTAAGTACATTTATTTTATAAGTAATGCTATCACCTGCAGAATCAACTTCAAAATTCATTCCAGATAAACTTGTAGATTCAAGATCTACCTTAGGATTAGAATATTCTTTGATTGTGTTAGTACTAACATCAACACTAGAAAAAGCAACATCCCATTTATATGTATTAGCACCATTAATACTATAAGTAGAATTTATACCCATAATAACTATAGCAAATAAAAATACAAAGGCACTTAATACATAAAAACCAAACTTACTTCTATCCATAAATCACCATCTACCTTACTAATATAAGTATAGTTGATTTTAAAGTTTTAGTAAATAACAAAAATAAAAACCAGTTATAAAACTGGTTATCTAAATAAAAAATAAGATGTTAATAAAATATGTATTATAAATAAGTAAAAATTATAATAAAAAAGTGTATAAACTTCAGTATTTTTCATTTGATTCATAATACCAAATACAAATATAAATATCATAAATAATAAACTTATATTTATTACATAAAAATCTAATCTATCAACACTTTTATATTTTTTATTACTATAATTAAATGCACATATAACATAGAAACATGATAATAGAACTAACAGTATTAATGATATAAAACTATAATTATTAACCAAGAAATAATCACTAAATAGAAATAATCCAAGTAATATGTTAAGAACAAATATTAAATTATATACTTTCTTCATAATACCTCTATTTATTTTTCTTAATGAGTTTTTCTATAGCCATTAGTTCTAACTCTTTACTAGAATAACTTCCTAAATTATCACTTAATTCATGTACATTTTTATAATTAATAAAATCAATAAATTTAATTTCATAATTAGAGTTTAACTTAGCTTTTAAACTTTCAGGAAAACTCTTAGAAGCAATAACAAGATTAGTTATTTCTTGAACATCATCTAACTCATTATTACAACTATCTAATGTATCTAAATACATCTTATAAAAATCTGTATTATTAGAATAATAATTATTAACATATTCTTTTATAGAAACATTATTTTTATAATAAGTATTCTTACTTCTTTCAAGTAATTCATTTATAGAACTTTTACATGTATTATCTTTAACTTTATCAAAATTTTTAGATAAAGAATTAACTGTATCATCAAAGTTATCTAAAGTTTTAATATATACTTTATGATTAAAATTATTAAGAATAATACCAGCTAAGAACACACATATAAAGCATGAAATAAATCCAAATATAAAATATTTAATACATTTCATTATTATCACCTAGAAAGGCATTTTCATATTTCCGTTACCCATCATTTTCATCATTTTCTTCATTTGTTCAAATTGATTAAGTAACTTATTAACTTCTTCTACACTTCTAGCTGATCCTTTAGCTATTCTTTGTTTTCTAGTCATCTTTAATACTTCAGGATGTCTTCTTTCATATGGAGTCATTGATTGAATAATAGCTTCAATATGAGCCATATCTTTAGGATTAATATTTATAGAATTTAATCCCATCTTTCTAGCTCCTGGCATCATTTTAATTAAATTTTCTAGAGGTCCTAACTTCTTGATTTGATTCATTGTATTTAAGAAATCCTCTAAGTTAAATTCACCTTTTCTCATTTTCTTAGCTAAATCTTTAGCATCATCTTCAGAGTAAATGCCTTCAACTTTTTCAGCAATAGAAAGAATATCTCCCATATCTAGAATTCTTTCAGCCATTCTTTCTGGATAGAATTCACTTAAACCATCCATCTTTTCAGAATCCCCAATAAACTTAATAGGAACATTAGTTAAATGTCTTACAGATAATGCAACACCACCCTTAGTGTTACCATCCATCTTAGTTAGGATTGCTCCAGTTAATTTAAGTTTATTATTAAATCCATTAATTACATTAATAGCATCTTGCCCCATCATGGCATCAATTACTAATAATACTTCATGTGGTTTAAATTCAGTTTCAATATCTACAAGTTCATCCATTAATTTTTCATCAATTTGAAGTCTACCTGCAGTATCTATAATAATATAATTGTTATTATTTTCTTTAGCATATTTTAAAGCATTTCTAATGATTTCATTAGGATTCTTTTTACCTTCTTCATATACAGGTACATTTAAACTCTTACCAACTTCTTTTAATTGATCAATAGCTGCTGGTCTATAAATATCACAAGCTACTAAAAGTGGATTCTTTTTATATTTCTTTCTAACTAAGTTAGCAATTTTACCACTTGCAGTAGTTTTACCTGAACCTTGAAGACCTACTAACATAATAATTGTAGGACTCTTAGTAGTTTCTAATGGAGCAGCCTCTCCTCCTAATAATTCTACTAATTCATCTTTAACTAATTTTATAAAAACTTCTTCTGGTTTTAATGATTTTTCAACATCTAAACCTAAAGCTTTTTCTTTTACATTTCTAACGAATTCTTTTACTACTTCATAGTTAACGTCAGCTTCTAATAAAGCCATACGTATTTCTCTCATAGCATCTCCGATATTATCTTCAGTAATACGGCCCATACCTTTTATATTTTTGATAGCGTTTGATAATCTATCCCCCATGTATTCAAACATTTTAAAACCTCCCTATTCGTTAACAACAACAGCAACACAATTATATAAAGGCGATTGTTGAATAACTCCAACACCCATATAATTATAATTAGTACTTTCTATTATTGTTTTCTTACCAATTGAATTTATAGTACTAAATGCCATACTTGATGTATAACTATTAACATAATGTGATGCATCAATATTTACGACATAAGCTTGATATCCTAATTTTTCAAATAAGTTTCTAGAATCTTCTTTACAGTAACCAATACCACCATTACAGCAAGATTCTGCAATTCTTTCAGCAGCATTTCTTAATTCAGATGCTACTTTTAACTTTTTACTTCTAGAATTATTTATTTGATTTACTAAATCCCATTCCATACCATTATTAGCATCTTTATAATTAGAAGCATTACCAGATGAAATAACTGTAAAACTGTATGATGGAATTACAGATGTAGTTGGAGGTGTATAACTTGATCCTCCACCACCACTTGATTTAGTAGTTCCTCTAGTAGTATTTACTTTAGATGATGTAGTATTTTGTGTAATAACAGTTGTTGTAGTACTTTCTGTAGTAGTTTCACTAGTAACATTTGAACTAGTAGAATTCTCAGTAACTATTTCAGTTGTTTCTCCACTTAAAGTTCTTCTAGTAGTAGTTTCCATTAATTCATCTCTTTTATTATTATTCTTAATTGCTAAGATAATAATTATGAAAATCATTATAGCTACAAATACTAAAAATCCAACAACAAATTTTAATAATAAAATCTTCTTTGAATCATCATCCATAATAATCACCACTATAATTATAACATTTAATTAACGTGTTTTTCTACAACTATAGGAGTTATAATTTTATTTTTAACTTTAGGTATATCTATCTTTGGAATATCTTTAATATTCTTAAAATTATACCAATTTATCTTTAATGATTCAGATAAATCTAAGTTATCTTCTAAACAATCAATGAATTCACTTTCAGTAATATAATAAAGTGATTCATAATCAACAATACCTAACTTAATAGATTCTCTAACTATGTCAGCAAGTAAAAGCATCATATAATTATCATTATTAGAATGAGTAATAGTATTTATTTCATTATTTAAATTAACAAACATTGTTGCTTCTTTTTCATTTTTAAAAGCAATCTCTAACTTATTATTATCATTCTTTATAACCGTTAAGTTTTCAACGATAGATTTAGAATCAAATCCATTAATAGTCTTAGTCCAATTAATACCACTACAAATAGTTCCATCTATTCTATCAGCACATACTGATGGTCTATCTAAATCAACTAAAGAATAATTTTTAAAGTTAGCAATATCTTTTAATTCAAGTCCATCACTCTTTAAATATTTTTTAAGTAAACTAGATGATTCCATTATTTCTAATGTTTTACTTTCAGTAGATTCTTGATTAACAAAATCTTTATTCATATAATCTATAACATGTGAAAATACAGGTGTAGATATATCATGAAAAAGACCTGCAAGTGTTGAAGCTTTATCATGTGATAAATTCCAAACTAAAAGTGCAACATCAAGTGAGTGATCATATCTAGAAATATAATATTTAAAATCATAGGCATATTTAGAAGCATAATCCATACCACATAAAAGCGATATACCTTTAAGTCTTTTAACAATATCAAGTTCTAAATACTTCTTTAAAAATTCAGGAGTTTCTCCTAAAGATTCTTTATAAACTAAATAATCGTTCATTATAATCCTCCTTAATAGTTATATATTATACAATATATTTATTATATTTAGACAAAAAAATAACAGGTTAACCCTGTTATTCTATTATTTCTAAAGATTGAACTATAATTTGATATTTATCTAATCTTCTTTCTACTCTAGCTTTAACTTTTATAATATTTTTCTCTTTAAGATTTTCTATAAATCTTATTTGATCAGAGAATACTATTGCTTCTCCAATACCAGTTTCATCTTCATAAGTAATAAATGCCATATCAGTATTACTCTTAGTTTTAATTTTAGAAATTCTATCAACTAATACAGTCATTTCAATTACTTTATTAAAGTACTTACTAATATTCATTTGTTTAACTGAATCATATTTACAACATGGATGTTTATTAATAAAGAATCCATATATTTCTAACTCTTTCTTAATAAGTTCATTATCATTAAATTCATCAACGACAGTAAGTTCTGGTTTTTGTACTAAATCACTAGATAAAGTTTGAATTAATTCTCCATATGTTATAAGTGAATCTACATTTTTTATAATAGTACTTCTACTTATATTAAATGAATCAAATATACCAGCTTCAGTAAGTAATACTAAAGTCTTTTTATTAATACCTTTAACTCTAGCAAAGAAGTCATATATATCTTTAAAAGGAGTATCTCCCCTTGCATCAATTATTATCTTAGATATATTATCAGTAATTCCTTTGATAGATTTAAATGGAAGAATAATCTTAGAATCACTAATTGTATAATCTGATAAAGAAATATTAACATCTGGTTTTAAGAATTCTATATTCTTAGTTTTAGCTTCATTAATAATAGAATCACTTCTTAATCCATAAGAAAGCAATACTAAATAGAAATATAAAGGATAATTTGCTTTTAAATAAGCCATTTGATATGCAATATAAGCATAAGCAACTGAATGTGATTTATTAAAACCATAATCAGCAAATTCTACGATCATATCAAATACTTTTTCAATAGAATTTCTATCATATCCATTTTTAACAGATGCTTCAATAAATTTAGATTTACTATTATTAATAATTTCTAATTTCTTTTTACTAATAGCTCTTCTTATAATATCAGCTTCACTAAATGAGAATCCTGCAAGTTTTCTAAATACTTCCATTACTTGTTCTTGGTAAATCATAATACCATATGTTTCATCAAGGATTGGTTTTAAATCCTCAATTATATAACTAATCTTAGCATTATTATTTTTTCTATCTAAGTACAAAGGTATTTGTGTCATAGGACCTGGTCTATTAATAGCAAGAGCCATAATTATATCTCTAAATTCTTTTATACCTGCTTTTCTTAAATAATTCTTCATCATTGGAGTCTTAAGTTGGAATATTCCAGTAGTATCTCCGCTAGAAATTAAACTATAAGTTTTCTTATCATTTAAATCTAAATTATTTAAATTAACTTCAATACCTTCATGTTCTTTAACTAAAGCAGTTACTTTTTTAATAATAGTTAAATCAGTTACAGATAAGAAATCCATTTTAAGTAATCCTAATTCTTCAAGTTCATCCTTTTGATATCCTGATAAATAAATATCTCCATTTTTAACTATCGGAGTATTATTAGTTAAATCAGAATCACTAATAACTATACCAGCAGCATGAACAGTTATTCTAGATTTAATACCTTCAAGGAATTTTGCTTCTTCATAAGCTTTCTTTATTGAAGAATTTCTATTCACTATTGTTTTAACATCACTATTTTCTAAATTCTTAGTTAAACTTAACTTAGAATCCAATACTTTAGTTAACGAATCAATTGCCCCTTCATCTACATTATTAAGTTTAGCAACTGTTCTAAAACAATCTTTAGCAGTAAATGTTCCATAAGCAATTATGTTAGCAACTTTTTCTTCTCCATAAGTTTCTTTTACATAATTAATTACTTCATCTCTTCGTTCATCTTCAAAGTCCACATCAATATCGGGCATTGTAACTCTCTCAGGATTCAAGAATCTTTCAAAGATTAATCCATACTTAATTGGATCAATCCAAGAAATACCTAAAGAATATGCAACTAAAGAACCAACTGCAGATCCTCTTCCACATCCTACGAATATTTTATTCTTTAAAGCATATCTAACATAATCAAATACTATTAGGAAGTAATCAACATAACCCATTTTATTAATAATATCTAATTCATAATTTAATCTATTTAAATATTCATCATTTAAATTATTATTAAGTCTTCTTTTTAATCCTTTTAAAGATAATTCTTTTAAATAATCAAAAGAATCTCCCTCACATTTAAACTTAGGAATATGATTTTTATCTTTAGTAAATTCAATATTAATTTTATTAACAAAAGGACTACAATCGATTTTTAAGTTCTTAAATACATTATCCGAATAATCTTTGAATTCATATTCACCAAGTTTTAATCCTTTATCAATCATTTCAAGATAATTAATGTATCTTGCTGATTCTTTATTAAAAGCAAGACAGTCATTTATATAAATAGTATTATTAGTTATTTTAGATTCTTCATCTAATTCACTTTTAGTATTAAAAGATAAATATACTTCATCAAATACACTTTTTAATTCATTATATTTATTGATAGATTCATATGGTAAAACCAAAATAATCGAATCACTATATTTTTTTAAATCTTTTAAAGTTAAATCTTTATTAATTAATTCTTTATTTAATTTAAATAAATTCTTTAATCCATTATAATTAACAGGATATAAAAATAATCTAGTATTATCTATAGTTTTATCTAACCCTATTACTCCTTTGATATTATTCTTTTTACATCCTTCTAAGAATAAGTGGGAAGAATTTAAGTTATCATCTAATATACCTAAATGAGTGATATTATTTCTTCTTGCAAACTCAAATAAGTCATTTAATTTAATTAAACTTTTAAATAAACTAAAATCAGTTTTAATGCCAAGATTAACGAACATATTATCACCATCCAAACATTAGTTCTCTTTAATTAATTATACTATAGTGATTTTTAATTGACAACGGAGAATTTTGTGCAATAATATACTTATAAATTCAAGGATGTGTATGAGTATGATTAAGAAAAAAGATAATAATTACGGAAGAATTACAGATAATAAGTATTTTAAACAAGTAACAGAAATAACTAAACTTTATGATAAAACACAAAAAATATATGATGAATTAGCTAATCTTGAAAAGAAAGGATTAAAAGATTCAGATGAATATGAAACTCTAAAAGGTTTAATTTCTTCTTGTTTAAAAATGGAAACAAAATATTTCTCAAAAATTGATAATTTAAATTCAAAAGAAATGAAAAATCTAATTGACCAAATTTGTAACTTAAATTATGAAGTAAAAGATGGTGAAGATGTAGATCAAGACGATAAAATAGAAGAAATATTAGAGAAAACAAACTTATATAAAACAGATAAAATCAAAAGACTACTAGCAAGATTTAGAGATTATTCATTAAAAAGAGTTGAATCATTTGATAATGAAAATGAAGAAATTGAAGAGGAAGAAGAAAATGAATTATTATATGAAACTCAAGTACCAGTTTCTCTTCCAGGAAAATCTGCAATGGTTCCTTACAGTGAATTAGAAAAACTGATGGACAAATATTCGGGAGAAATAGACCCAGAAAGAACAAAAGAAAATGAAGAAGAAATATTAACTAAAAAAATTAAAAACGATGCAAAATATTTCAAAGATGAAATAATAAACATTGGATTATTAAATAGAATTGAAGAAGAAATTCAAAAAACTAATAATAAACATCTAAAAAATATACTAATAGATTATAAATACAATTTAATCTACACTTTTGAATCTTTAGAAAAATACTTTGCACTTACTAAAAAAGATCAAAAAAGAAATGAAACAATTGAAATTCCAGTAGATTTCAATGAATTATATAAAAGTATTAGTTATAAAGTTGCTTTACTAGCAGGAGATAATACAGATGAATATCAATCTAATTATAATGAGGAATTAGAAGAAGAAATAAAATACAAAATAACAGAATTAAAAAGCAAAGAATACGATGATACAATATCTAAAGAAATGAACAAATTAGATAAAAAAATTGATAAAATGTATATTGAATCATTAATATCAGCAATCAAAGATGAAAATGCTTTAACAAACATTATTGAATACGCAAATGTTGCAGAAAATGATCCAATAGATTTAGAATTTAAAAACGATTTAATCGATATTAAAAAAAGAAGCAAAGAAATGAAGCTAAAACTATAAAAAAAGTTGACTTAAAGGCCTATAATTTGGTATAATCAACTGGAATTGTTAAGGAGGGAAAGAAACATGGCAGTTAAATTAACAGCAAGAAAAGGATTAACTGGAAACAGAAGAAGTCACGCCTTAAACGCTACTAAACATAAACAAAACTTAAACTTACAAACTAAGAAAGTTAACGGAGTTAAAGTTACTTTAACAAACCGTGAATGGAGAGCGTTAAACAAATACAATAAAGCAGCTTAATTAT
>CAMKAT010000017.1 GCA_946410555.1 uncultured Caryophanales bacterium
GGTCTTACATTAAAGACACCGATGACTTCACTTTTATATGATTTAAATAAGAATAAGATTCTTACAGTTACAGACCTTTCTCCATTGAGTTTATTTATTGCAGGTAAAGCTACATTTACAAATCTTAATGGATTATAAAAAAAGAGATTTTTACATCTCTTTTTTTTGTGTTTTTCTATATATAAAAACGAATATTTTTGGTATAATTTTTATAGAATAGTGAGTTAGGTTTTAATGAAGAAATTATATAGAATTTTTACATTTTTTTCTTTATTAATTTTATTAATTCTTGGATTAATTTTCTTTAGTGTTGATAAATATAATTCTAATCAAAAACCTATAACTTATTTAGATGGAGATACTGATGGTGTAACTAGTACAGAACTATCTAATCTATATGTAAAAGATTGGGAAGGAATGTTTACTTTTTCATCTTCTACTTATGAATATAATTTACCACTTTTTAATGAAACAGTTAGATTAAATGTAATTGCTACAGCAAAGGATAAAGATGCAACAGTTAAGATTACAGGAAATCACTACTTAACTGGTCTTTATGGAACTGTAACTATTACAGTTTCAAATGGAATAAGTAGTGATACTGTTTATACAATTAATTGGAATAGAGATTTACAAAGTTATGTTAATAATCCTACAAGTTATACTACATCAGGTGCTAGAACTTATACCGCTCCATATACTGGATTCTATAAGTTAGAAACTTGGGGAGCACAAGGTGGATCTAGTACTAGTGTTTATTATGGAGGATATGGTGCTTACTCAGTTGGTGTTGTTAAACTTACTAAGGGTGCTAACATTTATGTTTATGTTGGTGGTGCAGGTGTTTCATGCAGAGGTAATAACTGTTATGTAAGTGGAGGATACAATGGTGGTGGTAAAGCAAGATCATACGATTCTGATGCAAATGGTTATGCTGCTTCTGGTGGAGGAGCTACACACATTTCTACAGTTAATAATCTTTTAGCAAATTTAAGTGGTAATAAAGGTTCAGTTTTAATTGTTTCTGGTGCTGGTGGTGGAGGAACTTATGTTAATGGTGCTAACTGTGGTAAAGGTGGCCATGGTGGTGGGTCATCTGGTACTGCATCAGATAGTAGTGGAGCTAGTGATGCTTATACTAATGGTTATGGTTTAGGTGCTAGTCAAACTGCTGGTGGTTGTAAAGCAAAATCTGGCGGTAGATGTGGTGGCTTCGGTTATGGTTATGGTGAACAAACAAGTTATCATGGTAGTGCAAACTCTGGTGGAGGCGGCTCTGGCTGGTATGGCGGCGGAGGCGGAATGGTTAACTCCGGAGGTGGAGGATCAGGATATATTGGTAATAGTAGTCTTATAAGTTATAAAGATGTTACTAAACATATGGCTGGTTACTTAACTACTTCTGCTAATACTACTGCTTCAACTTATACAATATCTGCGAAAGGAGTTAGTTCAACTCCCACAGTAGACTATGCAAAGACTGGTGATGGTGCTGCTAAGATATCTGCAGTTACTCCAATTTCTAATGATTATTATTTAAAGAGTATTACTGCTAATATTGGTACTTGGAAAGTAGATTTTACTCCTGATAATTTTGAACCATTCTTATCAGTTGGTGTTTATAATGGAAGTGTTACTTTATCGGCTGAAACTAATAATAGTGAATCTACTGTTGTAGGATTAGGAAAGTATTCTTTAGAGCTTGGTTATAATTATATTGATATTTATGTAACTGCTCCTAATGGAGATGTTGGAACTTATCATGTTACTGTTTTAAGAGAAAACATGAAAGGCAAACATTCATCTGAAATATATAGAATTTATAACAAGAATACTGATGAATATATTTATACTGAAGAAAAACAAGTTTCATATAATATAAACATGTATAAGCATCAATCAAGTTTAGATATGGATATTTATACATTTGATAGTGATGCTACTTATACAATTATTGGTAATAACTTAGTTAAAGATGGAGATCAAATTAAAATATTAGTTGAAGCTCCTAAAGTTGCTTCAACTTTATATATCTTAACTGTTAATAAAATAAGTATGCCATCTGATGATTTTTCTTATAAAGGATATTATGAAAAATGGATTTGTCCTGAGGATGGAAGATATAGAATAGAACTTTGGGGAGCTCAAGGTGGTACAGCATATTATGCTATGGATGCTACTAGTGGTACTGAATCTCCCGGTGGATATGGTGCTTATACTGCTGGAGATATTATTCTTAAAAAAGGTGATGTTTTATATATTCATGTAGGACAACAAGGGTATCATGGTGTTTATAGAACTACAGTTTCTGCCAGTTGGAATGGTGGAGGTATGGGAGGTCTTAACTACCAAGGTGCCGGTGGTGGAGGTGGAGCTACCGATGTTAGATTAACTCCTGCTTCTACTTCAACTACAGCTTATAATAATACTACTTCATTTATTTCACGTATTATGGTTGCAGGTGCTGGTGGTGGTAGTGCTACTTATGTAAATGCAGCAAGAGGTGGAGATGCTGGTGGTTTATCTGGATATGGTGGTTTAACTAATGGTACTTCACATACACTTGCTGGTGGAGGAACACAAACAAGTGGTGGTTCTGCTGCGGGTAATGGTATTACTGGATATTTTGGATTAGGTGGACAATACAATGCTATTAAAGATAACCATGATGCTGGTGGTGGAGCTGGCTGGTATGGTGGAGGATCCGGTGGATGGATCAGTGGAGGAGTTTCTTCTGGTGCTGGTGGTTCTTCATATATTTCTGGTCATAAAGGTTGTGTTGCTACAACTAATGCATCATCTACTTCTGCTATAACAGGTTGTGTATCTGGTAGTAATGATATTGGATGCTCTTATCATAATAGTGGAAAAATATTTACTGATACAGTAATGGTTGATGGTAAAGGATATTCTTGGACTAATGTTAAAGGTACTACAACTGGTAATATGCCAAATCCTGATGGAGGATATTACTCACAAGGAAGAACTGGTAATGGTTATGCAAAGATAACTCCTAACTATCAATCTGATAATAATTATTTAAAGAATTTAACTACTGATACTGGTACTTGGGATAAAGAATATTCTTACTTAGAAGATAGTTATACAGTTACAGTTGATGCTACTACTGAAACTGTTGTAGTTTCTGCTGAAAAAGGTGAAGACTTACAAACTATTACTGGTACAGGTGCTTATGTATTAGATGTTGGTGAAAATGAAATTACAGTTGTAGTTACTGCTGAAAATGGAGATACAAGAATTTATAATTTAATTGTTGTAAGAAAAGGAATTCATCCATCATCTAAATTATATAAATTAGTAATTGATGATATTAAAGTTGATATTTATCCTGATGAAGAAGAATATGATGTTGAAGTTCCTGCTTCTCAATTCTCATTTGTTCCAGTTGGTTATCCATATGATGATGAAGCTACTATTACATATTCAGGATTTGGATATGTTAAGAATAATAAAACATGTTATATAACAGTTTATAGTGAAGGTGCTGAACCTGAAACAACTACTTATAAGATTAACTTAATTAAGAGTGATGATGTTTCAGATGCTGAATTTGCTTATACTGGAAATATTCAAACTTATACAGTTAAAACTACAGGTTATTATTTATTAGAAACTTGGGGAGCAAGTGGAGGTAATAATGGTTCTTATATTGGTGGTTATGGAGCTTACTCAACTGGAGTTGCTTATTTAACAGAAGGACAAGTTGTTTATGTAGGAGTTGGAGGACAAGGTAATGTTTGTGCAACACCAACATCAACTTGTACTGGTGGTTATAATGGAGGAGGTAATGCTAAAGCATATACTGAATCTTATTCTAAAGCGGCCGGTGGTGGTGGAGCTACTCACATGGCTTTAAGTGATGGATTATTAAGTTCACTTTCATCAGATAGAGATAATATATTAATTGTATCTGGAGGTGGAGGAGGAGGACACTACACTAATGGTGCAAACGGTGGTTATGGTGGTCACGGTGGTGGTTATGCTGGTACTAAGATGTATAACTACTTAATGCATTATTATGCTAATGGTAGAACTTCTAATCCTGCTAATCAAACTTCAGCTGGATGTAATAACTATGGAACTGATTGTGGTTCGTTTGGACAAGGTGGTTCTTCACTTACTTATAATTGGCATGCTGCTGCTGGTTCTGGTGGAGGTGGAGGATTCTTCGGAGGATCTGGTGCTAACATTAATGCTGGTTCTGGTGGTTCAGGATATATTGCAAATAATAAATTAATTACATTTGCAGATTATACAAAACATATGACTTGTTTTAATTGTTCTACTTCTAATAGTGCATCTATTATGACTAAATCTACAAATAAAGTTAGTAGTAGTCCTATTAGTGATTATGCTAAGAGTGGTAATGGTTATGCAAAGATTTCTTTCTTACATTTAAGTAGTGATAATTACTTAAAGAATATAAGAATTACTGATATAACTGATGATCATAATACAAGTATTATTTATACTGATGAATCTACAGATGAAGTTCCAGTTAAACAAACTGTAACTATTAATGGAACTACTAATTTAACTAATATAAGAATTGAATCTAAACCTAATGATTCTACTGCTACTGTAGAAGGTAATGGTACATATATTGTTAATGCGGGTACTAATGAATTTATTATTAGAGTAACTGCTGAAAATAGAGAAATTAGAGATTATGTAATTACTATTACTAGAGAAGCTGATACTAATATTTATCCAGATGATATTGTTATTAATGGTTTAGTTCAATCTTTATGTAATCAAGAGGATGATTATTGTGTTCAAAAGGATAGTGAAGGTAATACTCAAGAGTTTGATAAAGATGTAAATGAATACTACATGACAGTTCCATCTAGAATTAAACAAGTTAAATTTAATGTTATTAAAGGACATTATTTCCAACAAGTAACTGGAGATGGTATTCAAGATTTAACTAATGGTATTAATGGAGTTACTGATATAACAATTGATGTACAATCAGAGTATTGTTATATTAATCAACTAACTGATTCAAGTTGTTTTTCTCATTACACATATCACATTACTAGAGATACTTCATCTGATACGGATGTCAAGAGTATGTTTATAGATAATAAGAATACAACTGGTGAGTTTACTATTGATCCAGCTAGTGATGAAGAATTATCATTTGATTTTAAATATGAAAATCCTGATGTATATGATTATTATTTCTCAGTACCTAATGAATGGACTAATATTAAATACTTCTATTATGAAAAAGATGCTGATGAACAAGTTATTACTGTAATTGGTAATGAGGAAGGAACATTTGATACAGCAGGTAGAACTTATTTAGTACAAGTGCATGTACTTGCACCTAATAAAGTAGATGAAGCAACTTATAGATTACATGTATATAGAGAATTAAATTCTAATATTTATCTTTCTTCATTAGCTGTAAAAAATTCTAGTGATACAAGTATAACTTATCCATTAAATATGGACTTTACTAAGAGTGCTTTTGATTATGAAGTTACTATTCCATATGAAATAAGTTCAGTTAATATTGTTTATGCTACTGAAGTAAATACTACAAGTGCTATTCTTACAAGTTCAAAAGGAACTGTGAGTGGTAATACTATTTCTAATATTCCTACAGGAAAGACTGATATAGTAATTACTACTACAAGTGAAAAGAGTTTAACTGGTGTTTATACAATTACTTTAACAAGAGAGTATAATGATGATTCATCATTAAGTAATTTAGTAGTAAAAACAAATGATACTATCTGGGATATAGACCCAACTCCATTTGATAAAGATACTTTAGAGTATACAGTAGAAGTAGATGAAGGTATAACTTCTGTAGATATTATTCCTACTGTTAGTGATACAGTTACACCTGCTACTTATACATTACTTGATAATAATTCTATAATAGTTGGAACTAATACTAAGAGAGTATTAGTAACTGCTGAAGATAAATCTTATACTACTTATGTAGTCAATATTATTAGACCAGCTTCTACCGATGCTACTTTAAAGGAATTAAATGTAATAGGTAGTGATTCTTTGACTTATGGTGTAACTCTTGAAGAAGATGTTTATGAATATGAAGTTGATGTTCCTAATTCGGTTTCTTATGTAAATGTTAATGCTATTAAGAATTCAGTTCTTGCTACTATTAGTGGTACTGGTAAATATTTCTTAAAGACTGGAGAAAATAGTATTACAGTTTATGTACAAGCTGAAAATCAATTATTAAATACTTATGTAATTACTATTAATAGAGCATATTCGTCTAATGCTAATTTAAGTTCAATAAGTGGTAGTACTGCAATTGATCCATCATTTACTGAAAATCATACTGAGTATACAATTACAGTTCCATATACCACAACTAAGATGAATTTAGTTTATACTCCTAGCGAAGTAACTACTAGTGTTACTGCTAAGAATGAAAATAATGATGAGCTTAGTGCTAAAGTAGCAAGTAATACTTATACATTACCAATGAATTTAGTTACTGGTAATAATAGAGTAAAATTAATTACACTTGCTGAAGATAAGATATCTACTAAAACTTATAATGTTAATGTTATAAAAGAACCAAGTGATGATAATACACTTAAAACAATTAGATTAAAAGAAACAAGATTAATTAAAGGAGAGAATGATACTTATATTGGAAAACTTCCATATAATGTAGATCCTGCCCATTTAATAATTGAAGTTAATGATACTAATTCTAATTACTTAGTTACTGTTCCTGAAGGATTAACATTTGATTATGAAAGTAATGCTATTGGTGGTTTATATAACGAAACAAATGAAAATATAGATTATAGTATTTCTATTGCAGTTACTGCAGAAGATAATTCTATTAAAGTTTATACTTTAGTATTAACTATGCAAGCTTTAGGTAATGCTTCTAACTATTTAACTAATTTAACTGTTGATAAAGGTACATTAACTCCAACATTTAATAAAGAGATAATGTACTATGAAGATACATTAGAAAATAATCAAACTTCAATTACTATTGGAGCTACACTTGAAGATGAAGATGCATCAGTAAGTGGTATTGGTACTTTTAATAATCTTCATGTTGGAGATAATGAATACAATGTAACAGTTACAGCTAGTGATGGATTTGAAAGGGTTTATCAAGTAATTGTTAATAGAAAACCTAGTAGTGATGCAACACTTGCTCAACTAAGTATTAAAGGTTCTTCTTTAAGTCCAACATTTAATTCTAATACTTATACATATGATGCAAATATAGATGGTACATTTATTGATTTTTCTAATATTGTAACTAATAGTGAATTTGCAACTTATGAAGTATTAAATAATGAAGCAGGTACTTTAGTTAATACTGGAGATACTGCAGAAATAACTATTAAAGTTACTGCAGAAGATAAAGTAACAACTAAAGAATATAAGATTAATGCTACTAAACTTCCAAGTGGAAATAATAACCTTTCTAGTTTAAGTGTAGTGGGTTATACATTAACTCCTACATTTGATAAGAATGTTACTATTTATAGAACTACTGTTGAAAATGAAGTTTCATCAGTATTAATAGAAGCAATTGCAGATGATGAACATGCTACTATTATTGGTGATGGAGTAGCTAACTTAATTACTGGTGTTAATAATTTAAGTGTTGATGTAACAAGTGAATCTGGTGTTACTAAATCTTATTTATTAATTATTACTAGAGAGTATTCTAATAATGCATTTATTGAATATCTAAATGTTAATAATGGTCAAATGAATCAAGTATTCGATAAGAATACTACAAGTTATGATGTAGTAATTGATTATTCAATTAATAGTTTAGATTTAAGTGTTATTCTAGAAAATAATGGTGCTACTTATACAGTAAGTGGTAATAATATTACTGGTAATACAGGTGAAGTAACAATCACTGTTACTGCAGAAAATAAAACAACTACTAAAGTATATACATTAAATGTAACTAAAGATTTAAGTAAGAATGCTTTACTAAGAAGTTTAAGTGAATCTAATTATGAATTTAAATCTTCATTTAATAGTTATGTATTTAATTATGATATGGTAGTTAATTATGAAACAAGTAGTTTAGATTTAACTGCTATTCCATTTAATACTAATGCTGATGTTGAAATTTTGAATAACACATTAACAGTTGGTGATAATACAGTTACAGTTAGAGTTACTTCTGAAGATGAATCTGTAGTTCAAGAATATACAATTAATGTAACTCGTAATAAAGAAGTTAATAACTATTTAGATTATTTATTTAATGATTATAATACTGGAGACTTTAATGAAGTATTTAGTAAAACTAGACTTAAATATACTTTAACTGTAAGTAGTGATACTGAATCAATTATCTTGTATGGTGAAAAACAATCTGGGGACTCTACACTTACAATTGATGCTCAAGATAGAGTAGTAGATATTTCATTAGAAAGTGATTCTTACTTAGGAACATTTGGTTTAAGTAAGGGTGAAAATGTAATAAAGATTAATATTACTAACCAAGGTTATACAAGAACTTATATAATTACTATTACAAGAGAGTTAAATTCAGATAAAGAATTATTAAGTTTAGTAGTAAGAGGTAATAATAAGAAGTTAACTCTTACACCTGAGTTTACTGTTGGTAGAACTGAAAGTTATTCTTTAACAGTAGATAAAGAAACTAATATGTTAGAACTTACTGGTACTGTAAGTGAACTTGCTACAGTTAGTGGATTAGGCGATGTTTACTTAGAACCTGGTCTTAATGTAGTTAATATAGTTGTAACTGCTGAAGATGGTTCTACTCAAACTTACACAATTAATGTAACTAAAGAAGCAAGTAGTGAAGCACACTTAATTGATTTAATACCAAGTAGTGGTTCTTTAAGTCCTGTATTTGGATATGAAACTACTATTTATAATCTAGATTTAGATTCGAGTGTTTTATCACTTTCATTTGATGCAACAGCAGAAGATGGAAATGCTGTTATAAGTGGATTGGAAAGTCAAATAGTTCCTGATGGTGAGTCAGTAAGAACCATTACGGTAACTGCCGAAGATAAAACAACTGTTAGAACTTATACAATTAATGTTTCTAAGATTATTAGTGATGATGCTGATTTATTAGATTTAGCAGTTAAAGATTATAACTTTGTTGATTCAAGTGATGAAACAACTAAAGTAACATTTAATAAAGATAATCTTGAATACTATGTAATTGTAAGTAATGATAAAAAGACTTTAGATAAGAGTGATATAATCCTTACTAAGAGTAATGCTAAAGCTAAAGTTGTTTATTCAGATTTAATTAACTTAAATACTAAAAACTTTACTGAATATAGTATTATGGTTAATGCAGAAGATGGAATAAACAAAAAGAATTATAAAGTATTTGCTAAGAGAATGAAGGGTAGTGAATCAGTAATTCTTAAAGTATCACCAACAGTAGGTTATTTAGAAACTGCATTCTTCTCGGATGAATATAATTATGTATGGAAGATTCCTGCAAGTAAACAAGTTAGTTTAGATAAACTTGGAGTTATTCTTAAAGATGAAAATGCTACTATTGAATCTTTCGTTAATGATAAAACATTAACAGTAAAAGTAACTAGTGAAGATGGAAGTAGTGTATCTACTTATGTATTTACTGGTGAAATTGACTATAACAAGAATGTTTTAATTAATGAATTAAGAGTATATGATACAAATAATGATTATCCATATGAACCTGAATTAAGTGATGATGATTTTGAATATACTGCTCATGTATATGATAACCTAGATAAGGTAAGTATTAGTTTAGTTCCTCAAGTTGAGGGTGCGCTTGTTTTACTTGATGGAGAAGATGCTATAGAGTTTGAAGTAGATTTACCAGAAAAAGTTAATGAATTTGAATTTATTGTTCAAGGTGAAGATGGAGTAACAGAACAACCTTATACTATTATTATTAAGAAAGATATTCTTACTGAAGAGACAATATCTTCATTAGAAATTGTAGATGAAGATAATGTATGTACTACTAAGACATGTATTATTAGTCCTAAATTTGATCCTAATACTACTTCTTATAGAACTTCAGTTCCTTATGAATATGATTTATTAAATATAGATGTTGGATTAAATGAACAACAATCATATAAATTATATTTATATAATGGTGACTTTGTAGAAATACAAAATAACTCTTATGAATTAGAAATTGGTAATACTGATTTTTATATCTTTGTATATGATATGTTAGGTAAACAAACTAAATCATATAAGTTAAGTGTTACTAAGAATAAATCTACTAATACTAAACTTAATGCTTTAAGTATTAAGAATAATGATACTACTTATGAATTACAAGATAAGGATGGTAATCCATTACCATTCAGTAATGATATTAATGAGTATTATATAACTGTTCCATATGATGTAGATGAAGTAGAAGTTCTTTATACTAAGAATGTTGATGATCAAAAAGTTAAAGCTAATGATTATAATAACTTCTATGTAGGAGAAACTAATGACATTACTGTTAAAGTAACAGCACCTGATAAGAAAACAATTAGAACTATTATTATTCATGCATATAGAGAATCACAATATGAAGTATTCTTAAATGATATAACAGTAGCTTCTGGTTATGTTTGGAACTTAAGCCCTGCATTTGATAAGAGAAAAACTAGCTATGTTGTTAATGTAACTAATGGAACAGAATATGTTAAAGTTGAAGGTTTTGCAGATAGTGATACTCAAGTAAGTGAAGCTGAAACAAGACTTATTGATACTGGAGTAAATGAATTTGAAATTGTTGCTTCAAAGATATTTGATGGAGAAGTTCATACTAAGACTTATACTGTTACAGTTATTAGACCTATAGCTAGTGAAGTATATTTAAGTTCATTAAAGACATCATCAACTATTGATGGAGAATATACTTCATATAAGAATGAACTTGGAGATACTATAACATTTGATAGAGGTACAACAGACTATTACTTAGAAGTTTCTCCAGGTGTTAAAAACTTAAATATTACAGCAACTGCAGGAAGAGAAGAGTGGAATGTTAATATTTATGGTAATAATTTTGCTACTGGTAAAAATATTGTAAGTATTATCGTTTATAACGAAGAATATACTACTTCAAGAACTTACCAATTAATGGTTACTGTTAAACCTTCCGAAGATTCATCGTTAACTGGAATTAGAGTTTATGATGAAAATGAAGAGTATGGAATAAGTAATGAAGATTTTGAGGCAAGTGAAGATAATACATATACAGTTAATGTTCCATACGATGTAGAAAAAGTAAGTATTGATGCAACACCAACAGTTGATAAGTCAATTGTTGTTGGTAAAGGTGAATACTATCTTGATTATGGTAATAATGAGTTATCCATTTATGTTGAAGCTGAAGATGGAGTACACTTAACTGTTTATACAGTTAATGTTTATAGAGCTTATGATTTATATCTGTCAGATATCAAAGTAGATGAAGAATCAATTGAAGATTTTGTTAAAACTAATGATACATATGAAATAACAGTAACAAATGATGTTGAAAAAATGTTAATCGAAGGTATTCCTGAAGAGGATAATGTAACTGTTACTTATAGTATTGATACAGGCTCTTCAGAATATTCATCAATTACTGAAGATGGTACTCTTTATACAGGTGTTGGATTAAATAAAGTTCTTATTACAGTAACAGCACCGGATAATACTTATAAACATTATCATGTTAATATAACAAGAGAACAATCAGATAATAATTACTTGGAGTATTTAGAGTTTGCTGAAGGAATATTTAGAGAGCCATTTGAAAAGACTAGAGAATCTTACACAATGTATATCTTAGATACATATACTTCATTAAATTTAAGCAATGCTCAAATTATTCCAGAAGACTCTACTGCAAATTATGCAGTTTCAGGATATTCTGGATTAAGTAAGACTTCATCTAACATAGTTACAGTTTCTGTAACTAGTGAATCAGGAAAAGTAAGAAATTATACTGTTGAAGTTATATTAAAACCAGAAAGTTTCTTCATGCATTATTTAAAGAGTTTAAAACTTACTTATAAAACAACTACTGAAGCAGGAACTGAAACACATGAAGCAACACTATCTCCAATATTTGCTGAAGCAACTAGAAGTTATACAGTAACTGTTCCATATAGTGTTTCATCAATTACAGTAAATGCAATTCCACTTAATGATGATGACGACGCTATTCTTACAGCATCAACTGAAAGTGGAGAGTCTCTTGGAGATGCTTCATACTCACTTAACTTTGGTAGAAATGTAATAAGCATTAAAGTTACTTCAAGACTTTCTAATAGTGACGGAAGCTTTGGAATGTATAAAGTAATCGTTTATAGAAGTAAGAATGCTACTGCAACACTTCAATCACTTGCAGTTAAAGATCACTTATTAACTCCAACATTTAATTCAAATAGAATAAGTTATAATATTAATATTGATTCTAGTGAGAAGAAGTTAGATATAACTGCTATTCCTACAGATCCTGGAGCTACTGTTGAATTATTTGGAAACGGAAATTTCCAAGAAGGTAATAATACAATTACAATCAAAGTAACTGCAGCTGATGGTACTACAGTTAAGAATTATTTCATAATTGCTAACTGTACATTATCAGATAATAATTACTTAAAGAGTATGGAAGTTAAAGATCAAAGTATTACACCTACATTTGTTAAGACAAATACAGGTGTATATCTTGCTAATGTCGATGAGAATGTATCAAATGTTTATATTACTGGAGTTAAAGAAGATCCTTCTGCAACTTTAACAATAGTTACAAGTAGTAAGACTTATACTGATAAGAATGCATTCTCAATGAATTTGATGCCAGGTAATAATTTCGTATACTTCCAAGTAAGAAGTGTAGCAGGTAATATAAGAACATATACACTTAATGTATTTAGAAGTTACTCAACTGATAATAGATTAAAAGAATTAGTAATTTCTGATGGTACTTTAGTTCCAGACTTCGATCCGGAAGAAACTAATTATACTGTTACATTAGATAATGATTTAGCATTATTAAATACAGTAACAGCAATTGGATTTAAAAATCACAATGCTGCTACAGTAATGGGTAATGGAGAATATACATTAAATCCAACTGGAACTACAACAGTAGTAATTAAGGTAATAGCTCAATCTGGAGATGAAAGAGAATATAAAATTAATTTTGTCAAGATGGAAGCTCCATCAAGTAAATTAAAAGTACTTGATGTACATGAAGGAGAACTTGATCCATCATTTAGCAATGATGGTTACAAGTATTACTTAACTGTTCCATATGAAGTTAAGAATCTTGACTTAACAGTTGGAACTAATGTTTTTCCTGAAGATGACCTAGCAAATGTAACTATTACTGGAAATGAAAATTTCAAAGTTGGAATTAATATTGTAACTATTAAAGTTACAGCTACTAATAATGATACAAAGACATATTTAATCTATGTAACAAGAAGTATTCTTGCTTCTAACTATTTAAGTGATTTATATGTAGAAGATTATTCGATTGAACCTGAATTTAATAGTGATACTTTATACTATGAATTAACAGTTGGTTCAAATATAGAGAAGGTACATGTATTTGCAGAAAAAGATGATCCACAATCAACTTTAGAGATTAATGGTTCTATTAAGAACGATAAAGAAATAACACTTGATTATGGTGAAAATAAAGTATATTTCACTGTAACAAGTGAGAACGGGGCATCTAGAACATATACATTAGTAGTTACTAGAAGTGATAGTGATGAATATTACTTATTAACTTTAGAAACTAACTTAGGTACTTGGGATAGAAACTTTAATAAAGATGATAATGGCACTTATGTTATAAGTGTTCCAGCTAAAACTAATATGATAGTCTTTACTGGTACTACAAGTGTTGGTTCTACAGTTGAAGGACTTGATAGTGTTCAAATTAAGAATGGTGAGAATACTCATAAGATTGTAGTTACTAGTCCATCTGGTTTGAAGAACACTTATAGTTTCACTATTAATAGACCAAGTGCTACAAATGCAAATGCTACTATTACAAGTGATCAAGGTGACTTGACTCTTGAAAGTGGAGTATATAAGCGTTCTGTTGATGATAGTGTTTCAAGTATTAAATTTACTGTTACACCTGAAGATAGTGATGCTACTGTAGTAATGAATGATTTATATCATTTAGACTATGGTAATAATGAAATAACTATTAAAGTGGTTGCAGAAGATGGAGTAACTGAAAAAGAATATAATATCGAAATCTATAGATATAAAGATATTGAATCTATTACTTATGAAGAAGATGAAATTATTCTTAATGTAGGTGCTAATGATACACCAACATATGTAATTAATCCAACTGATACAGATTATAAAGAAGTAACATTTAGATCTGATGATGAAGGAATTGCTACAGTTGATTCAACCGGTAAGATAACAGGTGTTGGTAATGGTATAACTTATGTTTATGTATCTAGTGCACATAATGATAAGATATATGATTGGATTAAAGTTAATGTAGCAAGTACTAAGATTACTTCAAGTGTTTATACTGTATGGCATTTAGGAGATTCTGAAAATGAACTTGCAAGTGTCGACTTTAGTTATACAATTGGTGCTAATGATAAAACATCTATAGATGATTTCTTTACTAAATTTGATAATAATGTAGAGTATTTAAAAGTTTATTCTAATAATGAACTTATTACTAATCAAACTACATTTGTTGGTTCTGGAATGATTCTTAAACTTGAAATAAATGGTAATGTTTATGATGAAGTAGTTATAGTAGTAAGAGGTGATAATGGAACAATTGAAAAACCAGGAAATGGTATTATTACATCAACAGATTATGCTACACTTTCATCAATTCTTGCTGGTCTTACATTAAAGACACCGATGACTTCACTTTTATATGATTTAAATAAGAATAAGATTCTTACAGTTACAGACCTTTCTCCATTGAGTTTATTTATTGCAGGTAAAGCTACATTTACTAATCTTAATGGATTATAGAAGAGAACTCGTTCTCTTCTTTTTTTGTGTTTTATGTTATTTTACCTTTGTTTTGAAATGTTTTGAAATGTTTTGAAAATTTGATTTTTTTATCAAAAAGTGGTATTATATGCAGCAATTCAGGGGGATAAGTAGATAAAATGGGGAAGAAAAAGAGTAAGACTCAAAGATTAAAAAAGAATAAAAAGAAAAAGGCAAAAAGAATAAACGTACAACAAGTTAATCCATTGATACTTGTCGAAAAAGGGGGAAAAATTATGTTTAAAACATTAGAGGAAAAGGTAAAAAATTATTTTTACCATCATTATGGTAAATATGCTGTAGAATACCAAATCGAAGGAGATAAAATTAAAGTTATTTCTAACATTGGTTTATATAGATATGTACCAAATACTAAATCTAATATTAAAAAATTAGATGAAGCTATTTTAAAGAATAAAATAACAATCGCAGAAAAAATTGATAATTATGAAAAAACTAATGAATCTAGAGCTAAAATGTTATTATTTAACATTTCAATGATTTTATTTAGTGGATTATCAATAGTATTTGCTTTCTTCTCAGGAAGTTATTTATTATTCTTACTTTCATTAATTTCATTTTCTATTTGTACATTTGCTGCTTCTACTAGTGGTTTAACATATTTTATTTTAGTAAGTGAAATTAGAAACTTAAAAAGAGCAACAGGTTATAAACAAGATTTAGAAATTGAAATGCCAAAATTAAATACTAAAAAAATTAGTAAGAAATTTAAATTATTAAAAGGACAAAATTAGTCCTTTTTTTATTTGTATATATCTCATTATTTGGTATAATTTTATATAGAATAGTGAGTTAGGTTTAAATGAAGAAAGTATATAAATATATAGTTATTTTTTCTTTTATATTTATGTTAATTTTTGGATTAACTTTCTTTACTTTGAATAATACTTTTTTTAATAATATTAATAATAAAATATTATATGAAGGTAATGATTCTAGTTTAAAATCTTTAGTATTTAAACACTATGAAGATGACTTTAATTTTGAAAGTAATATTTATGATTATACTTTAAAAATATTTGAAAAAGATTATTGGTTAGATGTTGTAGCAACTCCTAATGATGAGAATGCTAAAGTTGAAATTAAAGGTGCTGATGCATTACTTAAAAATGTTAATACTATAACTATAAAAGTAACTAATGGTTCTAGCACTACAACTTATACAGTTGTAGTAGAAAAGAGTAAAGAACCTGTAGTTAATACTTATGCTTCTGCAACTAAATATAGTTTTACTACAGTTAACTCAGGTTATTATAAATTTGAAGCTTGGGGAGCTCAAGGAAGTAATAGACAAGATAATATTTGTGTTGGTGCTAATGGTGGTTATACCAGTGGTATTATTGATTTAAATATTGGTGCTTCATTCTACATTCATGTTGGTGGATGGAATGGTACTGGTAATATTACTAATTCACAAATGTATAATGGTGGTGGAGGCGGTAGCTGGTATACTAACTCTGACTATAATACTAATGGCGGAGGAGCTACTGACTTTAGATTACATAGTGGTAATTGGAATGACACAACTGGATATAGATCTAGAATCATGGTTGCCGGAGGTGGTGGCGGTTGCTGGAGCAGTGCTAACAATGTAAATGGTGTTGGTGGTGGCTTAACTGGTGGAGCAGGAAGTTATAGCCAATGGGGCTCTACCGGCCCAGGACTTGCATATGGTGGTACTCAAACTTCAGGTGGTAGAGCTGGTGGAGATACTACTCAAAGTTACGCTGGCAAATTTGGTTATGCTACAGCTGTTTCTAACGATAGAAGATGGATTTATTACTCAGGTGGTGGCGGTGGCTACTACGGTGGCGGAGCAGGTGGAGCTTATTCTGGAGTTGTTAGTTTTGGTGGTGGTGGTTCATCATTCATCTCTGGATATAAAGGTGCAGTTGCAGTTATTTCTGCTTCTGCTAATACTCCAAGAAATGGGGCTAATGGAGCTCAATGTACTCAAGCATCAGCTGCTAATGATATAGTATGTTCATATCACTATAGTGGTAATATATTCTTTAATGCTACTATGAGTGCTGGTAATCAAACAATGCCTAACCATGCTGGTACTGGAACAATGACTGGTAATACCGGTTTAGGATATGCAAAAATTACTAGAGGTAATCTTATTTCTAATAATTATTTTCTTTCTAATATAGATGTTGATTATAGTACTCCTGAATATAAATTTGAATCTACACTTGATACTTATCAAGTTAATGTTGGAAGATTTGTTACTCAAACTACTATTAATCCTGTAGCAATAGATCCTAATGCTGAATTAAGTTATGATAGTGGTCTAGTAACATTAAAAATGGGTTATAACTATTTCACTATTACAGTTACTGCTGAAGATGGATCTTCTAAAGCATATAATTTAATTATTTTAAGAGAAGGTCTAAAAGGTAAACATTCTTCTGAAATTGAAAGTATTACTAGTGTTAAAAATAATGAAACAGTTTATATTATAGAAAATGTTTATTCTTATAATATGAGTGTATATAGTTATCAAACTCAATTAGATTTACATATTGTTCCTTATGATCAAGATGCTACATATGAAGTTTCAGGTAATGACTTCCTTGGACAAGATTCAATTATTAAAATAATTGTTCATGCTCCGGAAGTAAATGATTCTATTTATTTAATATCTGTTGATTATATTGAATTTAATGAAGTTGATACTGGTATTTCTTATACTGGTGAATACTATGAATATGTAACACCAGCACCTGGTGAATATATTATTGAATTATGGGGTGCACGTGGTGGTGGATCTAATTATGCTAATGGTGGTTATACTAAAGGTTCTATTACATTAAACAAGGGTGAATCACTATACTTCTATGTTGGAGGTATTGGTGGAGGTAATAGTTCTCAAACCAATGTTGGTGGATGGAATGGTGGAGGCTATTCCGGAAGTAATAGATATAATAATTCATTCGGTGGTGGTGGAGCTAGTGATGTAAGACTAGTAAAAGCTTCTGCTACTAAGAGTGTATGGAATGAAATAAAATCATTAAGATCTAGAATAATGGTTGCTGGTGGTGGAGGAACATCTTGGTGTTGTGAAGGTTTCACTAAGAATCCTTCACCTGGTGGTGGATTAAAAGCTGGTAATGCTAGTAGTTCTTATGATAACCTTGTTGTTCTTGGTGGTACTCAATTAAATGGTGGTGGACACCAAAGAGGAACAAGTATTACTTATAATAGCTGTAAAAATGGAAGTTTTGGTTATGCACCTCAAACTAACTGTGATGGTTGGGGAGGTGGAGGTGGCGGAGGCTACTATGGTGGAGGTACTGGTAATGGTAACTCTGGTTCTGGTGGTTCCTCTTATATTTCTGGTTTAACTGGTGCAATTGCAGTTGAATCAGAAGATAGTACATCTCCTAGATTAAGTTCTACTGGTGAAACATGTACTGAAGCTATTGCTAATAGTGATTCTAAATGTTCAGAACATTATTCAGGTTATGTTTTCCATGATGCACAAACTATAGCTGGTAATGCATCAATGCCTAACTTTGCTGGTACTGCTAATATGACTGGTAATAATAGTAATGGTTATGCAAGAATAAGAAGTAACTTTTTATCTGATAATAACTATTTAAGAAATATAACTACTGAAACTGGAGAATGGGATAAAGAGTATTCTCCAGAAGTTAGAGATTATACAATTACTATAGATTCATTTGAACATTCACTTACATTTATAACTACCAAATTTAATAGTTATGAAATTGTTGAAGGTGATGGTGTAGTAACAGTAGATGTAGGAACTACACTTCATGATATTGTAGTAACTGCTCAAGATGGTGGGGTTAGAATTTATACATTTACTATTATTAGACCTGCTATTAAACCTTCTTCACTTTTATATAAAATAGATATTGATGGTGAGATAATACATCCACTTGATGATGAATTTGAATTTGATGTTTCTGTTAATGAAAATAAATTCTCATTCCCAGTTGAAGGCTTCCCATTTGATGATGAAGCTGAAGTAACTTATTCAGGTTTTGGTTATGTTAAACAAAACAAAACTTGTTACATAATAGTTAAAAGAACTGGTGCAAATCCTGAACAAACTATTTATACTTTAAATTTAATTAAGAGTGATATTGTATCTGAAGCAGAATTTGCTTATACAGGTACTATCCAAAGTTATAAAGCGCCTGCTGATGGATATTATCAACTTGAAGCTTGGGGTGCAGGTGGAGGAGGTACTGTTCAAGCAGATGCTAACTCGGGAAGTAGAGCTGGAGCTGGAGGTTATTCAACAGGTTTAGTTCACTTAGAAAAAGATGAAGTTTTATATGTAGTTGTAGGTGGTGCAGGAGTTTATTCTTCAGGTAAGAATCCATATGGAGGTCCTATGGGAGGCTACAATGGTGGTGGTTATGGCGGTAATGCATCATCTGGTTCAGGTGGTGGAGCAACACACATTGCTAAGTCTACAGGATTATTAAAAGATTTAACTAGTAATAGAGAAGATATATTAATCGTTGCTGGTGGTGGCGGTGGTTCTGATAACGCTGGTTCTTCACGTGGCGGTGGTGATGATGGTTCTGGTGGATCCGGAGGTGGATACATCGGAGGTAATGCTTATATTAATGGTGGTGAATCTGGAAGTACTGGAGGAACTCAATCTAGTGGTGCAGCATTTGGACAAGGTGGTAATGTAACTACTAATACTGATACTGGTGGAGCCGGTGGAGGTTACTATGGTGGTAGAGTTACTAATCACTATAATGGTGGAGCTGGTGGAGGTTCAGGTTATATAACTCCTTTAGTTTCAATTGGTGATTATACTAAACATATGACTTGTTATAATTGTTCTACGAATTCTGATGCTGATCTTTTAACTAAAAGAACTTCTAAAGTAAGTACTTCTCCAATTAGAGATTATGCTAAAGCAGGTAATGGTTATGCTAAGATTACTTATATTTCCTTTAGTAGTGATAATTACTTAAAAAATTTAAAAATAACTAATATAACTGATATTAATACTCCTGAGATAGTATTAAATGAAAGTGCTACTGATGATACTCCAGTTAGAGAAAATATTAATATAACTGTTCCTAGTGATTTAACTAATATAAGAATTGAATCTAAAGCTAATGATTCTAGAGCTACAGTTGAAGGTAATGGTACTTTCTTAGTTGAAGCTGGAACTAATGATTATACAATTATAGTTACTGCAGAAAATAGGGAAACAAGAGAATACAATATTCATATTACTAGAGATAAAGATACTAATATTTATCCTATTAATATTGAGATAAATGGTTTAGTTCAATCATTATGTAAAACTAATGAAAGCTATTGTAAGTTATATAATAGTGCTGATGAAGATAATAGAGAAGTCATTACATTTAATAAAAATACTAATGAGTATTATATGACTGTACCATCTAGAATTAAACAAGTTAAATTTAATGTTATTAAAGGACATTACTTCCAAGAAATAACTGGTGATGGTATTCAAGATTTAACTAAGAGTCAAACTTCTGATATAACTATAGATATATTAAGTGAAAAATGTTCTTTAGAAGAATCTAATGAAGAAGGATGTGCAAGTAGTTATACATACCATATAACTAGAGATACTTCTTCAGACACTGACTTTGCTAGAATGTATATTAATAATCCTAATGTGGATGATCCTAATGAAGTAGATGATTATCAAGTTAATATTGATTTTAATTCTACTAATCCAGATGTTTATGATTATTATTTCTCTATACCTAATAAATGGACTTATTTAAAATATTTAACAGTAGAGAAAGATGCTCTTGAACAAGTAGTTACAATTGACTATAATGAACCTGAATTTGATGTAGGTAAAACTCATTTAGTTACAGTTAAAATACTTGCTCCTAATAAAGTAGATGAAGCTACTTATAGATTACATGTATATAGAGAATTAAATTCTAATGTTTATCTTACTTCTTTAGTAGTTAAAGATGATGATAATAATACATATGATTTAAATGTAGACTTTAAGAAAAATATATTTGATTATGAAGTAACTATTCCATATTCAGTTAATAAAGTTAATTTAACTTATGAACCTGAAGAGAATACTACAGGTACTATACTTGCTAGTACTAATGGAACTATTAGTGATAAATCAATAAGTAATATACCTACAGGTAAGACTACTATTACAATTACTACTACTAGTGAAATAGGTTCTACTGGACTATATACTATTACTTTAACAAGAATATATAATAATGATTCTACTTTAAGTAATTTATTAGTTAAAACTAATGATCATGAATGGAATTTAGTTCCTACATTTAATTCAAATGTTTATGACTATACTGTTAATGTAGATGAAGGAGTAACTGAAGTAACTATTTTACCTACAGTTACTGATACATTAGCTGCTACTTATAGATTACTTGATAATAATAGAATAGTAGTAGGTAATAATATTAAAAGAGTATTAGTAACAGCAGAAGATAAAACATATTCTACTTATACTATTAATGTAGTAAGGCCTGCTTCTACTGATAATACTTTCAAGACTTTAACAGTTATAGGTAGTGATTCTATAACTTATGGTGTTGATTTAATAGATAATACTTATACTTATGATATTAATGTTCCTAATGAAGTTACATTTGTTAATATTAATGGAGTTAAGAATTCTTATTTAGCATCATCTAATGGTAATGGTAAATATTATTTAAGAACTGGTAATAATAGTATTACATTAACAGTTCAAGCTGAAAGTGGGGCTATTCAAAATTATATTTTAAATATCTTTAGAGCTTATTCTAGTGATGCTTATATTTCTAGTATTAGTGTTACAGGTGGATCAAATGCAGTAAGTGATATAACTGAACTTAATTATACAATTAATGTTCCTTATACTACTGTTAAAACTAATTTACTATTCTCTCCACATGTAACAACTACTAGTATTACTGCTAAAGACTTAAGTGATAATACTTTAAATGCTAAGAGATACAATAATAGTTATACTTTACCAATCTCTTTAGTTACTGGTGATAATAAGTTTAAACTTGTAACTCTTGCAGAAGATAATACAACAACACTTACATATAATGTAAATGTTGTTAAAGCACCAAGTGATGATGCTACTTTAAAAACAATTAGATTAAAAGAAACTAGATTAAGAAGTACTTCAGTAGATAAAGTTTATACTGCTAAACTTCCATATAATATAGATCCTGCTCATTTAATTTTAGAAGTTAATGATTCAAACTCTCATTATACAGTTACTGTTCCTGATGGATTAACTTATGATGAAGAAACTAATGCAATTGGTGGACTACTTAATGAATCTGATGAGAATAAAACATATAACATCTTAGTTACAGTTCAAGCTGAAGATAATACAATTGAAGTGTATACAATTGAGTTAACTATGCAAGCATTTGGAAATGCTTCTAACTACTTAACTAATTTAACAGTTGATAAAGGAAATTTAACACCTGCATTTGACATGGATGAGATGTATTATGAAGTAGCTGTACCTAACTCTGTTACTCAAATAGTGGTTAGTGGAACCCTTGAAGATAGTGAAGCAACTGCATCAGGTCTTGGTACTTATAATTTAAGTGTTGGTGAAAATGAAATAAATGTTATTGTAACTGCCACTGATGGTTTAGAAAGAGTTTATCAAATAATTGTTAAGAGAGATCCAAGTAGTGATGCAACACTTAAAGCATTAAGTATTAATGGTGGTTCTTTAAGTCCTGGATTTATTTCTAGTACTTTTGAATATAATACAAGTGTTGATAATACTTATATTGATTTTTCTAGAATAGCAACTACAAGTGATGCTGCAACATATGAAGTTATTAATAATGAACCTGGTACTTTAATTTCAACTGGTGATACTGCTTTAGTTACTATTAAAGTAACAGCAGAAGATAAAATACATACTAATGAATATAAAATAACAGTTACTAAATTACCTAGTGGTAATAATAACTTAGCTTCATTAAGTGTTGTAGGTTATTCATTAAGCCCAACATTTAATAAGAATACTTCTAGTTATAGTGTTAATGTTGAAAATGAAGTAACTAATGTATTAATTGAAGCTACTTCAGAAGATAGTGGAGCCATAATCGAAGGTATTGGAACTAAGACACTTTCTACTGGTAATAATTCATTTAAAGTAGATGTTAAGAGTGAATCTGGCGTAACTAAATCTTATTTAGTTAATATCTTTAGAGCTTATTCTGATAATGCCTTTATTGAATACTTAGATGTTAATAATGGTACTTTACTTGAAACATTTAATAAGAATAATTTAAATTATAATGTTTCTATTGATTATGAAATAAGCAAATTAGATATGAGTATTGTTTTAGAAAGTCCATCTGCTTCTTATAGTGTTAGTGGTAATTCTATTACTGGTAATAGTGGTATTGTTTATATTACTGTTACAGCAGAAGATAAAACTACTCAAAAAACATATACTTTAAATGTTACTAAAGATTTATCTAAGAATGCTCTATTAAAATCTTTAGATGAAGAGAATTATGATTTTACTACTAAGTTTAATTCTCATATATTTAATTACTCTATGACAGTTAACTATGAAACTACTGAATTAGATTTAACTGCTATTCCTGTAGTTACTCTTGCTGATGTAGAAATAATTGATAATACTTTATCAGTAGGTGATAATACTGTAATAGTAAGAGTAACTGCTACTGATAATACAACTCAACAAGATTACACTATTAAAGTAACTCGTAATAAAGAAGTAAATAATTTCTTAGATTATTTATATAACGACTATAATACTGGTGACTTTAATGAAGATTTTAATAAGACTAAACATAAATATACTTTAACAGTAGATAAAGATACTACTTCATTAATTCTTTATGGAGAAGCTCAATCTAAAGATTCTACAGTTACTATTGAAGCTGATGATTATACTAAAGATACTAATATAACTACTAAATCTTATTTAGGTACTTTTGGTATTTCTAAAGGTGAAAATGTGATTAAGATCAATGTAACTAATCAAGGTTATACTAGAACTTATATAGTTACAGTTACTAGAACATTAAGTTCTGAAAAAGAACTATTAAGTTTAATAGTAAAAGCTAATTATGAAAAATTAGATCTTACTCCAGAATTTACTGCAGGTACTAAGAGTTATGATTTAAATGTTTCTAAAGATGTTAATGTTCTTGAATTAGTGGGAACATCTAGTCCTTTATCTACAATCATGGGAACTGGTGAAGTATACTTAGAACCTGGATTAAATGTAATTAGCATTATAGTAACAGCAGAAGATGGTACTACTGATACTACAACTATTAATGTTACTAAAGAAGCAAATAATAATGCTTACTTAGTTGATTTAGTTCCTAGTAGTGGTTCTTTAGATCCTGCCTTCGGTTATGAAATTAATAATTATACATTAGAGCTTGATTCAAGTGTATTAACTTTAAGTTTTGAAGCTACTCTTGAAGATGGTAATGGAACTGTTAGTGGTATTGATGTAAGTGAAGTTCCTGTAGGTATTTCTACAAGAACAATAACAGTAACAGCAGAAGATAGAACTACTACAAGATCATATACTATTACCATTAAAAAGATAATTGGTGAAGATCCTGATTTATTAGATTTAAAAGTTAAAGATTATAACTTTATAGATTCTAATGATGAGACTACTAAAGTAACATTTGATAAAGATAATACTGAATATTATGTTATCGTAGATAATGATAAAAAAGTATTATATGAATCTGATATTATCTTAACTAAGAGTGATAATAAAGCTAAAGTAAGTTATTCTGGTGATGTTAACTTATCTACTAAAGAATATACTGAATATGATTGTATAGTAACAGCAGATGATGGTATTACTAAGAAAACTTATAAGATATATGCTAAGAGAAAACTTGGTAGTAGTTCTAAGATAATTAAAGTAAATCCTAGTATTGGATATTTAGAAACTAGTTTCTATTCAACTACATTTAATTATGTATGGAAAGTACCAGTTGGGAAACAATTATCTTTAGATAAACTTAATATTATTTTAGAAGATGAAAATGCAACTGTTGCATCTACAATTGATGATAATAATCTTACAATCGTAGTTACTTCAGAAGATGGTTCTTCAGTATCTACTTACATATTTACTAGAGCTTTTGATTATAATACGAATGTACTTATGAGCGCTTTAAAAGTATTTGATTCATTTAATACTTATCCTTATGAACCTGAATTAAATGAAGAAGTATTTGAGTATACTGCACATGTTTATGAAAATCAAGAAAGTGTAAGTTTACTTATTACTCCTGAAGCAGAAACAGCTACTGTTGAATATAATAATGAAACAGTTTCTACAGTTACTCTAGATTTACCAAATGATAAGAATACATTTGAATTCTATGTAGTAGGTGAAGATGGAGAAACTAAACAACTTTATACTATTCATATTGATAAAGATATTCTAATTGAAAAAACTATATCTTCATTAGAAGTAGTAGATGAAGATGAAGTATGTAGTGGTAAGTTATGTGTTATATCTCCAACATTTAATTCTAATACTGCTACTTATAAGACTTCAGTTCCATTTGAATATGAAGTATTAAATCTTAAAGTAGGATTAAATGAACAACAATCAGTTAAATATTTTGTATATCAAAATAGTGAAATGGTTGAGGTAATTAACGGAGAATATAATTTAGAATTAGGAGAAAATGTTATCTATATTAGTGTATATGATTTATTAGGTGTTCAAACTAAAACATATAGACTTAATATTACTAGAAATAAATCTACTAATACTAAACTTAATTCTCTTGTATTAAAAAATGGTACTACTACTTATGATTTATTAGATAATAAAGATGAACCTTTACCGTTTAGTAATAGTATTAATGAATATTATGTAAATGTACCTCATGATGTTGATTCACTTGAAGTTATTTATGAAAAGAATGAAGATGGTCAAAAGGTTACTCCTAATGGATATAATGATTTCTATTTAGGAGAAGTAAATGATATTTCAGTTAAAGTATTAGCTCCTGATAAGAAGACTACTAGAACTATTATTATTCATGTATATAGAGAATCAGAATATGAAGTATTCTTAAATGATATTATTGTTTCTTCTGGATCAGTATGGAATTTATCTCCAGATTTTGACAAGAAGAAAACAAGTTATGTTGTTAATGTAAGTAATGCTACTGAATATGTTAAAGTTGAGGGATTCACTGAAAGTGATACACAAGTAAGTGAAGCTGAAACTAGACTTGTTAATACTGGTCTTAATGAATTTGATTTAGTAGCTAGTAAAACTTATGATGGAGAAGTATATACTAAGACTTATACTGTTACAGTAATAAGACCAATAGCAAGTGAAGTTTATTTAAGTTCACTTGTTACTTCATCTACGATTGATGGTGATTATTTAAATTATAAAAATGAACTAGGTGATGAAATTACATTTGATAAAGGTACAACAGATTATTACTTAGAAGTATCTCCTGGAGTTAAGAATTTAAATATTAATGCTAAACCAGGTAGAGATGAATGGAATGTTAATATCTATGGTAATAATTTTGCTACTGGTA
>CAMKAT010000018.1 GCA_946410555.1 uncultured Caryophanales bacterium
AAGGTTTTTATAAATACGACAAATCATAATCATTTGCAAATGTCATAATGTTGTGATATATTTTATTCAAGTAATTGAGTCAATCTCAATTCATAGGTTTGTGCCGATTTTTCGTAAACACGTTAAATTGAGGCCCCATTGGTAAATTAAAACGATATCATTTGATATCGTTTTTTTATTTTATATAAAAAAATAATTATATTTGTAAGTATTATTCTATTCGTAGGAATAATTTCTTTCCTAGAAATATTCCTACTTATAAAACCCAAAAAGAAAACACTTTTCCTTTTTATTTAACTCTATTTTTAGTTAAGTTTAATAAATGTTCTTCTAAACTAAATAAATCATAGAATAAGTGATGACCCACAATAATAGGTTCACCATTTATTAATATAGTTTCTTCTTCTGTTTCAAACGAAATATTATTAAATTCACAATAATCTTTAAGATCATCAATAATCGATTCAAAAACTGAATCTTTAAACATATCATATGCAGTTGGAATTAAATAAGATGCCATATTTCTATTTTTAATAAGATCTTTAAATCTAGTTGATAATTGTGCTATGAAAAATATAGTTCCAATATCAAACACTTTTGAATTTTTCATAAAGTCTTCAATCTTTTTTTCATCAGTACTAGCAAAAAAATCTCTTAAATATTGTTTTGAAAAAGCATCTAAAATAGAATCTTTTATTTTTTCTTTAACTCCCATGTTATTTCTCCCTCTTAAATAATCTTTTATTCTTTTCTATATCATTAATAATTTCATCTCTAAAGCACACATATGATTTAGAATTAATATTTAATGATTCTAAATATCCTAAATCATTATAACATACATCACCATTAAATCTAGCCAACTCTGTAAAACCAGTTAATCTTTCATAATCACTCTTTAACATTTTTACATTACGAGTCCAATCAATAACATATATTTCTTCATCTTTACTATATTCAATGATAGAATGTAAAACTAATTGATCTAATGCTTTAATATAACCTGTAACAACCATAGAATTTTCAATGCTATATGCAAATATCGTAGACATAGTATGACAATTACCAAATCTTTTTTCACTAATTAATTCATCTTTTATATATTCATTATCAATATAATCAGAAATCATTTCAAATGGAATATTATTCTTTTCGTCTAAATATCTATAAGATGCATTCTCTTCATCATAAGTAATATCATTTATATCAAAACCAATACTCTTTAATCTAGAAACTAAAGAAGCATCTCTTTCTCTTAAAGTAAAAGTACTAATAAGTCCAAAAAGAGAAATATCCTCTAAGCTTCCCCATTCTTCCTCAGAAAGATTATCGACATTACTAAACAATAAATCAAAAGTATTATTATTTATTCCTTCATTAGTATATTTATTCATTTTTTATCTTCCTTTTCTATATAATCTTTCAAAGTTCCAAACTATTCCTTCCATACATATCCCTTTTTTCTTGAGACTGTATTATACATTAAATAACAAAATTTTATATTTGACTTCTATTTTTATATTTAATATCCAATTCATCAATATCATTTATATGATTATCTAAAGTTAAATTTGATAACATATTATCAATCTCATAAATATTAAAGAAAAGATAATCATTATTACCTATAATAGTATTATCAATGTAAATATAAGAATCATCTTGATAAAACATAATAAAATTCTTTTCACAATATTTTTTTATAAGCTTAATAATAATATCATTAATATTATTTTTTAAAGTAATAAAATTATTATCAATTAATTCATATGAAATCAAAGAAAAAGGAATCTTTTTATAATCAAGAAGATTATAAATTTCATAAGATTCATTTAAATAAAAATCTAATAAAAAAGTCTTATCAAATAACACGTTATTACAAGATATTTTTAACGCTATATCCAAATCGTTAGTTCCTAACACTTTCTTATTAAGATTATATGTTAAACGATTCATATAATCAAACTTAATTTTAGAATCGTCAATAACATGAAATTTTTTAAAAGAAGAAAGCATATTATCTAACTCATATAAATTATAAATAAATTTCTTACCATTAGAAACAATTGTATTATCTATACAAACATATCCATTAGTATCATCAAATGGAATATAATTTTCTATACAATAGTTTTTAATATAATAATAAAGTCTCTTATATAAAAAGGAACTAGTAATATTATATATATCATAAACATCTTTAGCATTTTGACAAATACCATAAACATAAACACATTCCTTAAAATATTCAATTAAATGATGAAATTCCCTTAAAAAAGAAGTATCAAAAGCATTGTACTTTATAAAATTTATTGATCTAACACAACCAAAATAATCTAAACACAATTTTTTTCTATATAATTTTTCTAAACTAGCAACAATACTCATAAAATCACCTATCACAAAAAAATAAAAACTACTTTGATAAAAAATTGCTATCTAGTTTTTTGATTTTTCATTTGAGATAGTTTTTTATCTATATCAAATACGTTATAGAATAAACTAACTCCATCACCTATTAATTCATCATTTAGAATAACCATATATCCATTATTAATATATTTATCTGGATCACAATTTTTAGATATCATATTTAAAATAGCCTTATAACAATTTTCATAATAATTCATACAAGCCATTTTAATAACACTTATATTTTCTATATGACTTCTATCAACTAAATGTAATGTATAGAAAAACTTATTCATACCATTTAGTAATATTAATAATTCATCTTTATTAATAACACTACATTTATTTTTATTAGTAATAATCTTTGATTCATCAGTAGTACCAAAGACTTTTAAAAGCATATCATTTTTATAGAATTTAAGTAAATCATCTAAATATTCAAACATAATAACACCCCTTAAGCGAGTTGTATTATAGCTAATATTAGTAAAAATTGCAAATTTACAACAAAAAAAAGATGACTACTAGTCATCTTAATTATTAAATATATATGGTGCTGGTTAGAGGACTCGAACCTCCGACCTACGCGTTACGAGGGCGTTGCACTACCAACTGTGCTAAACCAGCATAAAATCTAGGTTTCCCTAGATTATAACCATTCTTTAATTTTCTCTAAAGAATCTTTTGCTTCATGTCCAAATATTGCAAGTCCATTCTTATCAACATCTGCACCCTTACAATTCTTTTCAATATCACTAATAACATTTGCAAGTCCAGACCCTTCATGAGTAGTAATAACTCTAACTCTTTTACCTGTAAAATCTAAACTCTTAATTGCAGTCTCAACCTCAGGTGCATATGTTCCCCAATAAACAGGAGTTAATATATAAATTGTTTTATATATACTTAAATCATTTAAATTATCTTTAATCGGAGCATTTCCCACTCT
Source organism: uncultured Caryophanales bacterium (assembly GCA_946410555.1). GTDB lineage: Bacteria > Bacillota_I > Bacilli_A > RF39 > UBA660 > UBA6985. Next base: position 3,362 of record CAMKAT010000018.1, read on the forward strand.
ATCCTTAGCTTCTTTAATGCAAGTAGCATAATCTTTAGCATAAGGAACTAATGGTTCTATCTTAAACATATCAGCCCCAACTAAATCTTTTAAATACTCAGCAACTATCTCGGTATTTCCCTTTTCAACATATCCAACTTTATAATTTTCATCCGCTCTACTAAAATAAATAATAAGATTATTCATAAACTCACCTTCTATCTAAATAAATTATAACATAAAGAAATTCATAATAATAAAAAATAATGTTATAATCTTTACAGGAGACTGATAATATGAAAAACAAAAAATTCATAATAATATGTTTAACATTAATAGTAATAACTACTATTTGTATATGTATAAATACAATCATAAATAAAAAAGATAATAAAATCTCTTTAAATGAATTAAAAAATAAAGAATTTGTTTATTCATTCGAAGATAATCTTAGTGAATCAAAACAAACAATAAGATTTGAAAATAATAATATAATTAAAACATTAACAATTAAATCTAAAAATGAATCATTAAATGATATTAATAAAACATATACATATCCTATGTATTTAAATAATGGAATAATATATGTAACTATTAATAATCATACTTATTCTTATAAATATGAAAATAAATGTATTTATGATGTAAGTAATGAAGATATAAAATATTGTATAGAAAAATAAAGTGGTTAATAGCCACTTTATTTTATTTCTTACTAAAGAAATCATTCTTAACAAATATTGATTTAAAGAATTTAAAGAATACTCTTCTTGTATTTAGCCAAGTAATCTTAGGATTACTCTTATTATTATTCATAATCTTTTTAACTGTATATTTAGCAATAGTCTCAGGATAATCTCCTAAGATATTATATATTTTCTTAGTATTATCATCTAAATTAAACTTCTCTCCATCTCCTAAGGAAGTATTAATAAAATTAGTAATCATAATACCTGGAGTAATCTTACCAACATTAACATTAGTTTTTAATTCTCTACATTCATATAAAAGGCTTTCAGTAAAATATGTTACTCCCCTTTTACAAGTACCATAAACAGATAAACCAACATGTTTTTGATTACCCGAACCAAATCCTTCGATATTATAAATAGTACCAAATCCTTGTTTAATCATAGTCTTCATAATTAACTTAGAACAAATAATAGTTCCTTTAAGATCAATATCTATAAGTCTATCAATTTGATTCTCATCAAGATTCCATACAGGATTCATAGCTTGATTAACTCCTGCATTATTAATCCAAATATCTATAGAATCAAACTTTCTAACAGTACTACTTATTAAAGTATTAATCTCTTTTTCATCTGTAATATCACATACTACACTGAGTATTTCACCTACTGAATCAATTTCTTCCAGAGCCTTTTTAGCTTTCTTTAACTCTTCTTCATTAACATCAGTTACTACGACATTATAATTATACTTCCTAAACTCTTTTAAAAGTGCTAATCCAAAACCTCTCGCACTGCCTGTTACAACTACAGTTTTCATACAATCACCTAATTTAATTATAAAGTATTAAAGAAAATAAAAAAAGTAATTAAATAATTACTTTTCTCCATAAGTTATAAAATTAATAGCAAGTATAAATAAGAAGCATACTGAATATCCAAGATACTTTAAATATCCTTTTAAATTAACTGGATTAAACTTATATAAACCATATTCATATATAGCTACTAATTTATCTACGATAGTTAATACCCATGATTCCTTATATTTAGGAAGTTCCATACTCAAAGGAAACATATGAGATACAATTGCATTCTTTTCAATGTCATTAAGTTTAAAAGCACCACTAGCATTAGCAAGTGCAATGTCAGGATGTACAACACCTTGAATTAAACCTCTATTAGATTCAAATTCTTCATTAAAGAAGAAATCATGTAAAAGTGCAGCTCTAGTTGCAGATACATAATCTAATCCAAGTTTCTTAGATACTTTATACACATTTCTAGATACTCTTAAAGAATGTTCTAATCTAGTTAATCCATGATGGGATTCTTGATTTAATAACATATATTTTTTATTCGACATAATCTCTTTTTCAAGAGACTTGTAACTTCTAGCTCTTGCCATAAAATCACCACTCGTTAATTATACTATAAAATAGTAAATACTACAAATTGTCTATCATTTACACTTTACAATAACCTTAGTATTTTTATTTATTTTAAAAGTATATTCTTTCTTTTCTTCATATTCTTTTCTACTATCAACAAAGTAGATAATATTACCTTCAAGTAATAATTTATTAACATCTTTATTAACTTTAGTTACCTTTTCTACATTTAATTTAGTCTTTTTATATTTGAATAGATATTCATAGACAAAATAAAATAATACTAAACTAATAATTATAGATAAATACTTTTCAAGTAAACTAAACTCACCAGTTAATACTCTTATATTAAAAGCAACACTAATTAAGAAAGCTAATATATAAACAATATAAAAGGATAAAATATAAATATTTCTTTTAACATTTAGAAAAGACAATGTCTTAGAATCAAAGTATTTAAATAATACTCTAACTAATATAAAACCACTAACAATAATACATAAAGAAGACGATACTAATAAAAGTAATGAATATTCATCAGTTATAACATCATATAAACTTACAGAAAAAACACTAATACCCATTGTAAAAACAGGTATTAGTATAAGTAATAGAATAATCATTATTTACTCTTTTCTTCATTAATTAGAGGTCTTGGAGTTAATACTCCATTCTCTAAATTTTCATTAGAAATATTATTCATTTCTTTACTTTTAGCATCTTTAATAATCGAATCAACATTAATATCCCCAAGTCCTTTATTTAAAGAATTAGGATTAGCAATAGCTACTTTATCTCTATATCTCTTAAATAATACCAAGATAAATATAATGATAACTAGTGCAATAAATGAAACTATAAGAATAGTTCTTAATGTATAATTCTTCTTTATTATTGTAATATTATATGTTTCATCTGAATATGAAGGATTAACAAGCATTACTTTTACTGAAGTAGATTTTTCATCTAAGCTAACTAATCCACCACCTCTAACTAAAGTAGCATTACCATTAGTTTTAACATAAACATATGCATTCTTTATATTAGATGGTACATAAGCCTTATAAGTATCATTCTTTTTATCATAAACAATATCATAACCAACAACTTGAAGATCTTCTAATAATCTATTTACAGGATCAGTATTTTGTCTAGTAACAGTGAAAGGAACAATTAATGATTCAACATAATCTTCCCCACCTTCTTCTGCTTCAAATGTTTGAGTTATTTTAATATTAAAAATAGTAACACCGTTATTAAGTATAAATGAAGTATTTCCTTCGACTTTTAAATACTCTGGTAATTTAACATCTAAATGAAGTGTATCTTTTTCATATGGTGTATAAGCATAATAACCTGTTCCATCATTAGTAAATTCAACACCTTCACTTGTTCCAATTGTCTCAGGTAATTCATCTATAGTAATTCCTTTAACAGTAATTGGTAATACAATAAATAATACAAATATAAAAAGTAATTTAATTCTTTTCATACAATCCCTCTATTCTAAAATAAATTATAACAAATTAATAAAATAAATACTATAAGATTAAAATATATTTATTGTCTATTTTTTATTTGATTGATATAATTTTTTTAGGATGGTGATATGATGTATTGTCATAAGTGCAATAGACTTCTAAGTGATGACAATTTAGTATGTACAAAATGTGGATTTGACAATAATACAATCAAATCACACAAACTTAAAGAAAGTGAAACAAAAGAACCAACTAAACTAAATCCAAAGATAGCTTTCTTAGGAATATTAATTCTAATTGGACTATGTTTCCTACTTTCAATGATTATATTTAGAAAACCTAATAACGAAGAAATTCAATATACTGAAACAACTACAGAAAAAGTAGTATTAAATAATGAACTTAAATATAAAGAATTAACTATTAACTACCCTGATTCATGGGGATCATCTAAGACTACAATCTTTTATAGAGACTTACCTAAGATAAACATAACATTCCATGAAATCACAGAAACTGAATATAACGAACTTCAAGGATTACATGATTGTCTTAAACACTCATTTAATGACTTCGAAGGACTTACCTTTGCTGAAGATAACTCTTATGGTTATATATTCACATTAAATGGAATATACTACAAAATAATAGTTAATTATGAAAATAGAAATAATTATAACGAAACTGTACAAAACGAAATAAGTAAAATAATAGATTCTATTAAACAAAATAAAAACTGATTCTAATGAATCAGTCTTTTTTTATTACTTTCTTTTTTTAGTTAATTTATTTTCTGTATAAACATAAGCTAAAGATGCAGCTCCAAGAGACATTAAACCAACAGCACCATAAATTAATGCAAGTTTAGATGAACTTAAGTCACCAGTTTTTGGTGTAGGTTTAGGTGCAGGTGTAACTACAGGTTGTTCTGGAGTTACTGGAGTACTTGGAGTACTTGGTGTTTCAGGTGTACTTGGAGGTGTTACTGGAGTACTTGGAGTATCAGGAGTTAATCCTTTCTTTTCAACTTCAGTTTTGATTGAAGGATCCCAATATTTACCAGCTTCTTCATTGTAACCATGATCTTCTGTTACACAATCTCCACCGTCATTTTTCTTTTCTTCAGTCTTTGGTTGTTCTTCAGTTTTAGTTTCTTCAACTTTATCACCATCTTGAACAACTGTATTATTTTCTACAACATCGTTATTATCGATTTTTTCAGTAGTATAATCATCAGTATCATCTTCAAATAATACTTCTTCATTACTTGCAGCATAAGCTTTAACACTAGCTTTTGGAGCAACAAATGCAAGACTTGCTACTAAAGCACTTAAAGCTATTAACATTGTTTTTTTAGTAACTTTTGCTTTTCTACTATCAACTATTTTCATAATATACCCCCTAAAGAGACTAAATCCCTTTAACAGCGAGTATATTATCACTTTTTAGGCATTTTGTCAAAAATAAAAGAGAGTTTAAAACTCTCTATAACCATACACCGTATACTACACCAAACATAGCAAGTAAGAAGCCTACAACGTAGAAAACTCTAACTATATCTGTTTCACTCCATCCTAATTCCTCAAAATGATGATGAATTGGAGCTTTTAAGAATACTTTCCTATGGAATTTTCTAATTGCTACGATTTGAATTAAACTTGATAACGCTTCAATAACAAATACTCCACCAATTAATGCTAGTGATATTTCATGGTGTGTAAGTATCGCAATACTAGCAAGTGCTCCACCTAAGGCAAGTGAACCAGTATCACCCATGAAGATCTTCGCAGGATGTGCATTAAATAATAAAAATCCCATGATAGATCCACATAATATAAATGAGAATATAGCAATTGAATTATATCCAACAATCCAATTAGAACCCCAAGATATAATTGCATAAGCAAGGATTGCCATAAATGATAACCCTCCACATAATCCATCTAATCCATCAGTAATATTAACAGCATTTGTTGTACCTACAAGTAAGAATAAAATAAATAACGTATAGAAATGTCCCATATCTATTTTAAAATGGAATAAAGATATTTCTAATGTAGATGTTCCACCAAATTTATGATAAATAAGATAGAATCCTATAGCTATTAATAATTGTAAAAAGAATTTAACTTTAACAGATAATCCTTTATTATCATGAAACATTATCTTTTTAAAATCATCATAGAATCCAAGTAATCCATAACTTAAGAATACAAATAGTACGATAAATAAGTTATAGTTCATTTGAATACTACCTTTAATCATAAGTAATAATATACTTAAGAATGGAGGAATAATAAATATTAAACCACCAAGTGTTGGAGTACCATTCTTTAATTGATGTCTTTTATTAATAAATTCACTTACTGTTTGTCTTGCATTAAGTTTTCTCATTGTAGGAAGTACAATTAACCCTACACAGATTGATAAAACAAATCCAAGTGTAAGTGCTAATGCTGATTTAGCTAAAATAAGCATACATTTCACCTCTTACTTATATTTTAATTATCAATCTTAGGTTAGTAAATTATAACGAATATCTATTGTCATTATATTTACAAAAAAAGATAGTTAAAAACTATCTTCTCTTTGTTTTAGTTAATTTATTTTCTTTATGTATATAAGCAACAGCACCTGCTCCTACAGTCATAATTCCTAATCCTGCATAAATCTTCATTAATTGATCTAAGCTTAAATCACCAGTTTTAGGTGTAGCTTTTGGAGCTGGAGTAACTACAGTTTCAACTACTGGAGTTGGAGCTGGTGTTACAGGAGTACTTGGAGTACTTGGAGTACTTGGTGTGCTTGGAGTACTTGGTTTATCAGGAGTACTTGGAGTATCAGGTTTATCTGGAGTATCTGGTTTATCTGGTGTATCAGGTACATCAGGTTTATCAGGTACGTCAGGAATTAAACCTTTCTTTTCTAATTCAGTTTTAATTTCTGGATCCCAATATTTACCAGCTTCTTCATTATATCCATGATCTTCAGTGATACAATCTCCACCATCATTTTTCTTTTCTTCTTCTGGTTTTGTTTCTTCAGGTTTAACATCTTCCGGTTTAGTTTCTTCGACTGGTTTATCACCATCTTCAACTACTGTATTATCTTCAACTACATCATTTTTATCGATTTTTTCAACTTCATGATCATCAGTTTCGTCTTCGAATAATACATCTCCTTCTTGAGCGTTATCAGCTACAATACCTTCTTCAGCAGAAGCAGTAACAGCAAATGTACTACCAAATGTTAAGAATGCAACCATTCCTCCGATAGCCATAAAAATTTGTCTTTTTGTTAATTTTGTCTTTCTTCTATTTGTAATTTTCATATAAACTCACCTTTCCTAAATTATTTTAATTTTCTTTCAACTTTATTTGTTTCCTCATTTGTATATTCTAACTCTTGTTTAACAGCTTTGCAAACAAGAACAAATCTATAATTATTATCTTCATAAGAACATGTAACTAAGTTAACTAACTTATCTCCATATTCAATATCTACATCAGTTTTAACTAACGAATTATCATTTATAAAATTCTTATAATTATTTAAAACTTCTTCATTATCTAAATTATAAACTAAAATGTTTTCATCAGTATCCCCACTAGTTAAGAAACCAGCAACTACTTCTAATGCATAAACTGAACCATCTTCATTATAGAAAGCTCCATATGAATGTTCATCTACATAAGATTGATTCTTAAAGTTTCTTAAATCATGGAACATTGAACCATTTCTCATATTATGTCCATAAATTGGAATTGTAGTATTTTGCATTGTACTTGAGTCATCACCAAGTGATAAATCAACTACAGTATCTAAATAAATAGAACCTGGATAATATGGCATACCATTTTCACTACGATGTAAATAATAATCATTAGTTTCATCGTTTTCTCTTTGTAATACAGGATAACTTATCTTAGTATTAGGAAAATCAATATAACCAACCATATCCTCATTCTTATCATTTAATTCATTAAAATCAATATCTAATAATTCATAATTATGATCTAATAAATAAGTATCAGTTTTTTCATCATAAATAACTTCTACTTTAACTTCTTCATTTTCTTCTTGAAAATCAGGTAAATCAATTAATATTTCTTCAGAAGAATTATCTTTTACTTCTTCTTGAACTACATTATCTTTAGAATCATCTTTTAATGATTCAATTGTAGTTTTTATATCAAAATCTTTAACTTTGTCTACTATTTCACCCTTTAAATCAGGACATAAAACAGAACAAATAATATATCCACCAGTTAACATAGCTGCAACCCCAGGGATATACTTAACAAAACCACATCTTTTCATAAATCACACCCCCATTTAGGATGAAACCTTTCCCCTTTAATTGCTGCATATAATAGCACTTTTACCCCTAAAAGTCAAATTGAGAGGCACTTAAAAAGACGCCTATTTAGACGTCTAATGTTTCATTTTAAGTTTAGCAATCTTAGGTTTAATTAGTAATATTAAATCTACTGGTCCATTCATAGAATTAATAAGTAAAAGTGCATCTTGAAGATGTTCTAAATAAGTATATTCTTTATCAATATAATCACAATACTTATCAAACTCAAAGTTCTCAAAATCACTATCTTCAACATATGCATCTATGAATTTTCTAGCATCTCTAAGTATATATACTTTTCTTTCATAATCATCTAAAGACTTAATACCTAGATATCCAGAAACCATATATTTAATATCATCATCATATTTTATATCGTTCATAAAATCACCATAAATGCATTATAACACATTTATAACGAATTTATCATTAGTAACATCAATTAATAAGTTATCTCCTTCTTTGATATTAGAATTAAGTAAATTTTCAGCAAGTAAAGTCTCAATATTCTTAGTAATAAATCTCTTAATTGGTCTTGCACCAAACTCTTTAGTATAAGCTTTATCAACTACATAATTCTTAGCATTTTCACTTAACTTAATAGTAATATGAGTATTACTTAAATGACTGTTAACATCTTCAATAAGTCTATCTAAAACATCATAAATAACACTCTTAGATAAAGCATTAAATATAACTATTTCATCTATTCTATTGATTAATTCTGGTCTAAACTTAGATTTTAATATATTCATTACTAGTTCTTCTTTATTATCACTAGTACTTTCTAGGATAATATCACTGCCTAAATTAGAAGTCATGATAATAATAGTATTCTTAAAATCAACAGTTCTTCCTTGACCATCAGTGATTCTACCATCATCTAAGATTTGAAGTAATATATTAAATACATCACTATGTGCTTTTTCAATTTCATCAAAAAGTACTATAGAATAAGGATTTCTTCTTACTGCTTCAGTTAACTCTCCACCTTGATCATATCCAACATATCCTGGAGGAGCACCTATTAGTCTCGATACATTAAATGATTCCATATATTCAGAACAATCTATTCTAATCATATGTTTTTCACTATCAAATAACTCATTAGCTAAAGATTTAGCAATTTCAGTCTTACCTACACCTGTAGGACCCATGAATATAAACGAACCAATTGGTCTATTAGGATCTTTAATACCACTTCTTGCTCTAATAATAGCATTACTTACAAGTTCAATAGCTTCATCTTGACCTTTAACTCTTTTTCTTAAGTTATCTTTAAGTGATAAAAGTTTAGTCTTTTCACCACCAACAAGCTTAGAAACAGGAACATTAGTCCAACGAGAAACTATTTCTGCGATATTATCTTCATCAACCATATCACTTAATACTTGATTATGCATAGTAAGTTTAAGTTGAGAAAGTTCCATTTCTAATGCTGGTATTTCACCATGTTTAAGTCTTGCAGCCTTCTCAAGATCATAATTATCTTCAGCCTCAACTAATTGGAATTTTAAATCTTCTAACTTTTTCTTCTTATCATTAATTAAATCTTTAAGTTTCTTTTCTTCAGTCCATGTTTTTAACATTTCTTGTTGCTTAGCTTTTAAATCAGTCATTACTCTTTGAATTTCATCCACCCTGTTTTTAGAAAGTTCATCTTTTTCTTTCTTAAGTGCAGCATATTCAATTTCAAGAGTCATTATTTCTCTATTTATCTTATCAAGTTCAACTGGAACTGAATTCATTTGCATTTTTATAGTAGCACAAGCTTCATCTACCAAATCGATTGCTTTATCGGGTAAGAATCTATCAGTAATATATCTATCAGATAAATTAACTGCTGCTACTAGTGCTGAATCCTTAATAGTAACTCCATGATATAATTCAAATCTTTCCTTTAATCCTCTTAATATAGTAAGAGTATCTACAGTCGTAGGTTCTTGAACTAGAATCTTTTGAAGTCTTCTTTCTAGTGCTCCATCCTTTTCAATAAACTCTCTATATTCATTCAAAGTAGTTGCACCAATTAACTTAATCTCACCACGGGCAAGCATAGGTTTTAACATATTACCAACATTCATTGCTTGATTAGATCCAGCACCTACAATCATGTGAATTTCATCAATAAACATGATAATATCTCCATCACTATCAGCAACTTCTTTTAAAACTGCTTTAAATCTTTCTTCAAACTCACCTTGATATTTAGCTCCAGCAACTAAAGCAGATAAATCTAATTCAAATATTTTCTTATTCTTTAAATCATCAGGTACATCTCCCCTAACAATTCTTCCAGCAAGTCCTTCAACAATTGCAGTCTTACCAACACCAGGGTCCCCAATTAAAACAGGATTGTTCTTAGTTTTACGAGATAAAATTCTTATTAAATTTCTTATTTCTTCATCTCTACCAATAACAGGATCCATTTTATTATCAAGCCACATTTGAGTTAAATCTTTACCATATTTTTCTAAAGCTTTACTTTTATCTTCAAAATTCATATTATCACATCCTTAAATAAAACTAGTGACTAGCACTAGTTTATAAATTAATTAATATTGATATATTTTTTAGATTCTTTTTCTTTTTCTTCTTTAGGAACTACGATTGTTAATGTACCATTTTTAAATTCTGCATTAACATTAGTTTCATCAATATTTCCTACATAGAATTTTCTTTCACATGATTCATGAAAACTTCTTTCTCTTCTAATATATTTCTTTTCTTTATCTTTTTCATGAGTCTCTTCATGTTTTTCACATGAAACTGTAAGATATCCATCTTCAAAAGAAATCTTTACATCATCTTTCTTAAATCCAGGAATATCCATTTCAATATGATATTTATTATCTTTTTCATAAATATCACATTTCATTAAGTTATTAAATCCTTTCTTAGTATCAAAATCATCTAAAAAATCATCAAAAAATATTTTGCTAGGTAGCATAATACCCACACTTCCTTTCTTTTACAATTCAGTTATAACTCTAAAATTAGCACTTGTCAATAGAGAGTGCTAATAAATATGTAAATAAAAAGAAAAACTATTTTCTAATAATTTTTCTCTTAGTTTGCATACATCTTGCACTATTAATTAATTCTTCAGGATTTCTCATATTATTACCATATATAATTTCTATCTTATCCCTAGATTCAAGAGGATAATTAATTGGAGATAATCTTCCATTAACTAAAGCATAATCAATAAAGCCTGCAGTCTTAGGATCAATATTAAAAGCATAGTCAACCGGAGTTGAACCTTCAGGTAATTCTAGATTCATTCCATTAATACCCTCAAGATAAATCATTCTAGTTAAAATATCACTTCTAACAATTGCATTATATTCTTCTGAAGAAAGATTTTCATTACTTAATTCTACAAGAGTTTGATAGAAAGGCATATTTCTAACTTCATCTTGCATAATCTCATTTACTTTTCTTCCCTTTTTTTCTTCGTGATCAAAATATGCAGTTATACCATATGCATTAATTTTATACATTTCAGGAGTTTTAAGTTGTAATTGTAGCAAACCTGATTCAGGTAAATAAATACTAATATGTATTCCCATATATCTATTATTCTTAGGATAAGCTATATAATCTTTTTCTTTATTAATTAAAGATTTATACATATCAGATATTTTATCTTTAACCAAATAACAATCTTCATTCTCAGGAACTAAAACTTTTAAAGCAAACATATCATGTATTCTACTTAAATTTTTATATTTATCATATTTTCTATAGATTCCTAACAAATTCTTTCTTTTAAATATAATATTATTTTCAATATTCAAATCATTAAGCATCATAGAAATCTCTAATAATACTTGATCCATTTGATCTCTTTGTTTTTTCTCATAATCATTAACCATATTTAAAAATTCATTATAATCATTTTGATATAAATATTTAAAAGCTAAATCTTCAAGTTCAGTTTTAATAGTATATTGACCTAAAAGAGATGCAATTGGAACATATAATTCTAAAGTTTCTTTAGACTTTTCAATTTGTTTTTCAGGAGATTGATATTCCATAGTTCTCATATTATGAAGTCTATCAGCAAGTTTAATAATAAATATTCTTACATCTTTAGTAATACTATCTATTATTTTATGCATGTTTTCTTCTTCATCAGAAGTATCTCCTTCATGTCTAATCTTAGTTACTCCATCAACAAGATCAGCGATAGTATCATTGAATTCTTCTGCAATAAGTTCTTTAGTAACACCTTCACAATCTTCGATAGTATCATGTAAAAGTCCTGCACAAATAGTTTCTGCATCAGCATGCATTTCAGCCAATATGCATCCAACAGCGGTAGGATGAATAATATACTCTTCTCCACTTTTTCTAGTTTGACCTTTATGATGGTAACACGCAAAAGAGTACGCTCTTAAAATAAGACGTTTTTCATCATTAGTATAATTATTAATTCTAGCTAGTAATTCGTCTAAATTCATATATCCCCCAAAAACTTTAAATAAATTATACAACAAAAATAAAAAACATGTGAAATTTATTACAAATTCACATGTTCAATTATATTATTCTAATATTATCTTTTTATACTCAATATATTCTTTACCAAGTCTAACATTCTCATATTTATCATTAGCAACCATAAATATTAAATAACAAGCCATTTCATTTATTTTATAATCAACTGCTTCATAGTTATAGATAAGTTTATATAAAGACTCAAAACTCATAATAGGAACAAAGTATTCATTAATATCTTTTCCATTACTATTACATAAATCAATTGCTTTAATAATAACACTTTTAAAAGAATCCCACTTCTTATAACCTAAGAATTTCATCAAATCACGCGCTTTATAATATTTATCAAGTTTTTTATCAACGATTTCTAATTTTTTAAATTCTTTTTCAAATAATTCTAATTCTTTTCTCATTCAAAACCCTCCTAATAATAAAATTATTTTTCATACTTTTCAAAAGCTTTTTCTTTATTCAATTGTTTCAAACTCTTTTTTGGTGTTGGTAACTCTTCTGGCATAGTACCACCAATTTTCTTAATTGTATTTCTTATCTCAACACCAATATTATAGTGAGTATCACAACAATCTTTTTCACCTTTAATATCATTTCTAGTAATTGTAGCATCAGTTTGAGTAATTCTAAAAAGGTTAGCAGCTAATTCTTCAGGACACATATTATCAAGAATATCTTCTCTATAACTTAGACCTTTTCTTTTAGCAATATCAGCAGCAGATTCACCATTATATAAACCTCTATAACCGTAATTTTGAAAATTATCAAAGTTTTTAACACCACGCTTAGAAACATTCTTTCCAAGTTTATAATTGAATTTTTTTGTGAGTTTTCTTTGATAAAACCTTTTTTCATCCTCACTTAGTTTTTCATAATCCATCTCAAGTATTTCTTGTTTTCTTGTTTGAAAAGCAAAATAACTTTGGCCTAAAGCAATAATCTTTTTTCTAGGATCAGAATTTTCTACTATAAGATAACAAGCATATCTTGAAAGTTTATAATCCTTTATTTTTCTGGTACTTTTCGATCCAATACTGACCAATTTGCCGACCTCGGCAAAATGGTCGCTTACATCAAACTTATTATTTTGACATGATATTTTTGCATTATTAATAACCCTATCAAAACTTCTCCATAAATCATAATCTAAAACTGGCATTAACTCTCTTGCATACCAGAATTCTCTACCATCATCATCAACATGTTTAATATCATCAAAAACATTAAAAGATATTTCTATATTATTTTTCATATAAACAAAACCTCCCTAAAAACAAATAAAATAATCTTCTAAATAAATATTAAAAAATAAATAATTTATTTAAAGAATTAAATAAAACAAGTAATCTTTTATCGCCATACAAAACCTCCTTTAGAAAGATTTATTAACCCTTCTACTATTCTCTTACACGGTGAAAGTTCAAATTACTTGTTTTTTTTGAAAGTTTTTTTGAAAAAGTAATAATTTTACATTATTTGTGTAAACCATTTTGTCGAGGCCAACAAATTGGTCAAAAAAAAGAACTTATTTCTAAGTTCTATTTATTTGCTTTATCCTTCATCATTGGGAATAATACTACATCTCTTACTGAATCAGCATTATATAAAAGCATCATTAATCTATCAATACCTACACCTAAACCACTAATTGGAGGCATACCTTGTTCCATAGCTCTTAAGTAATCTTCATCTAAGTCCATAGTTTCATCATCACCTTGAGCTTTTTGTCTAAGTTGTTCTTCAAAGTTTGCTCTTTGAATTTCTGGGTTAACTAACTCTGAATATGCATTACAAATTTCAGCGCCAGCAATAATAACTTGGAATACATCTACAACTTTATCATTTTCATCATTACGTCTAGCAAGAGGTTTTAATACAGCTGGATAATTCCACATAATTGTAGGTTCAAAAATATTAGCTCTAATTAATCTCTTATAAGCAAAGTCAATTAATTGAGCACATGAATTACATTCAACTAAATCAGCTTTAGTAAATTTACCAGATTCAATAATCTTAGTTCTTAATTCTTCTGGGTCTTCAATTGAAAGGAAATCAAATCCTAAAGCTTCAGTTAAAGCTTCAACATAATTAACTCTATCCCATTCTTTACCTAAATCAACAGTTCTATCACCTACTGTAATTTCAGTAGTTCCTTTTAAATACATAGCAGTCTTTCTCATAAAATCTTGGAAGAATGTAATATTATCTTCAAAATTCCAGAAAGAAGCATACCATTCGATTTGAGTAAATTCTTGTAAATGTTGAGGATCCATTCCTTCATTTCTAAAACATTTAGCAACTTCATATACTCTTTCAAAGCCTGCAGCATTACATTCCTTTAAATAACATTCTGGTGCAATTCTTAAATTACAATCAATATCAAGTGCATTATGATGAGTAAAGAATGGTTTTGCTGATGCTCCAGATACAGCAGTTTGTACAATTGGAGTTTCTACTTCTAAAAATCCATTTTCATTCATGAAATTTCTTAAGAAGAAATAGAATTTAGATCTACCTAAGAATATATCTCTTGAATCTTGATTCATAATTAAATCTACATATCTTTCACGATACTTAGTTTCAATATCTTGTAATCCATGGAACTTTTCAGGAAGTGGTCTTAAAGCTTTACCTAAGAAAGTAAAGTCTTCTACTTCTAATGATTTTTCACCAGTTTGAGTAGTAATAATAGTACCCTTAGCTCCTATAAAGTCTCCTGAATCAAATATTTTCTTAAATTCATCATATTTTTCTTCACCTAGAACATCTTGTCTAATTTGTAATTGTATAGCATCTTCAATATTTCTAATCTTAACAAAAGATAGTTTTCCCATCTTTCTCATGAAACCAATTCTACCAGCAATAGCAACATCTTTAGTTCCATCTTCTAAGTTTCTTGCTTCACTAATTGTATGAGTAGTTGCATATTTATCTGGATATGGTCTTTCTACAGTTTTTAATTTTTCTCTTCTTACAACTTCTTGTTCAGTTAATTTTCTTTCCATATAAATCATTTCCTTTCTTAAAATAAAAAATGGAAACACGAAATATAGGAACGAGTTATACCCGTGGTACCATCCTATTTCATGTCTCCATGCACTTTCTGTATTATAATGCTTACCAGCAACAAGCTCCAATATCTTTTTTCATTAAAATATCTTTAAGGCACTCCCACCAACAGCCTCTCTCTTTGAAAGATTTAGATTAACTACTCATATCTTCTCCGCTTTTCATTGACTATTATACTGAAAAATATGAATTAGTCAAGTTATTAAAGAATACTTTTATTATCTCTATTCTTATATAACTTCTTATAATACTCACATCTTTTTAATAATTGTTTATGAGTACCTGCATCTATTACTTTACCAGAATCAATTACATATATTATATCTGCATCAATAATTGTTTCTAATCTATGAGCAATAATTATAACTGTATGGTCACTAACTAACTCTGAGATAGTATCTTTAACTATATCTTGAGTTTCATTATCTAAAGCACTTGTAGCTTCATCAAATAAAATTACCTTAGATTTCTTAACTAGGGTTCTCGCTATAGCTATTCTTTGTTTTTGACCACCACTTAAGTTAACTCCACCTTCTCCTAGTAAAGTATCATACTTCTTAGGAAGACTCATTATATAATCATCAATAGATGCTAATTTACAATAATGTCTAATTTCTTCAAGAGTTAAATTATCATCTATTATTTTAAAGTTTTCTAAGATAGTCTTATTAAATATAAAAGGATCTTGTCTAATAATAGATATATTATCTCTTAAACTCTTTTCAGTTAAATTAACTATATTAACACCATCTAAAGTAATCTTTCCTTTGATTGGATCAAATAATCTTGTAAGTAAATTAAATATTGTAGTCTTACCTCCACCTGATGAACCTACAATAGCAATCTTCATATTAGGTCTAAACTCAACATTAAATCCTTTAAGAACATCCTTCTCTTTAGGATAATGGAATGTAACATCATTAAATCTAATAACACCTTCAGGATTATTTAATTCTCTTACTCCATATTCTACATCTTTATATAATTTATTATTTAAAATATCTCCAACTCTTTCTAAAGATACACTTACACTTTCAATATCTTTATAAAAATCAACTGTAGAATCAAGTAAACTAGCAAATCTATAAATATAGTATGTCATAGCTATAAAGAATGATAAAGGTATTATTCCTTTAGAAACTAAGTAAATCGAAGTTAAAAATACTACTCCTTCAAGCAATATATAAAAGAAAGAATCTATTACATAAAAAGCAATATAAACAAAATTATTTCTAGTAGAAGACTTAATTAAATCATTTATATTACTTTTTATAATAGTATCTAATCTATTCTTTAAGCCTAAAGTTTTTATTTCTCTGATACCTCTAACAGATTCAACAGTTACTTGAGTAAATTTATCAAAGTCTTTTCTAGTTTGTTCATCGCTTTCCTTTAATTTCTTTTTAAAAATTCTTAATGGATATATAAAGAATACTAACACAATAAATATTTCTAAACCAATAATCCAAGAATTAAAACAAATATAAATATATATAATAATCGAACCAACTAATTTACATAAAAAATTAATTGTAGTTTGTATTAATCCTAAGATACTTTCTGTATCTTTAGTAACTCTATTTATAATTTCTCCACTAGACATTTTTTCAAAAGCAATCGCAGGTAAATTTAAAGTTTTTATATAAGTATCATAACTTAATTTTCTGCATATTCTTATTTGATATTTGTTTAAAAAATAAGTAACCATATTACCAACACAATATGTAAATAATTCAACTAAAAGAAATGCAGATAAAAAAATAAATGAATATTTAAAATTACCATTAGTTAAAGCTTCAGTTCCTTTACCCATAAAATAACCAGTAAATACCCCAACTAAATCTGTAATAAGTAAAAGAAATACAAAAAATATTATTCTCTTTTTATACTCTTTAGCATAACCAAGTATTATATTAAAGGCTTTAATTTTAATCTTTTTCTTCTTTTTCTTCTTCATACAACTACCTCTTTAAATACTTTATATCTTTAGAATTATTATAATCTACTTCAAATATATCTGAAAATCTACTTACATTAATTTTTTCTTTAAAAATATCTTCAATAGAATTTAGTATTTCTTTTTTTATTAAATTATTACTATTGATATAGTCATAATACAAATGAAAAGCTTTAAAAGTAGATTCTATATAACATCTAGTTTCTAAATCATCTTTATGACTTTTATAGTATTCAAGTTCATTATTTAACATTTCTAATCTATTCTCTAAAGTATTATTATTAAGCATAGAATTTAAATGATAACTAATAACTAATTCTACAAATATACTTAAAAATTCATTATCAAAATAATTATCTAAAAGCTTATATACATTCTTATCAATTTGAGAATGAACAAGTTCATGAGCATAAATAGAAACCATTTTACTACCTAAATTTTTATCTAATATAATGGAATCAAATACTACTCTATCGGATTCGTTATGATGATTTATTCTACCTAAGCGATCAAACTTAGATGAAGAATCAGTTTTAATATCAAAAGGACTACCATTATAAATGCCTAACTTATCATGATTAATATAAACATTTTGTAATGGTAAATAAAAATCAAAAAAATATTTATTTAAATTTCTTACATTCTTATAATCCACATTAAAAATATAATAGCTATATTCCCTATTTCTTAAATAAACAATGATAGAATTTAATTCATCATCAAAATCTAAATGCTTCTTTCCATTACAAGATTTCATTTGAAAAATTCTATACTTTAGACGTTCATCCAACTTTTGAATTACTAAATCATTCATACACAACCTCACGTACCTTAATTATAACATAAGATAATTAATTACAAAGAAAAAAAGAAGAGAACGAGTTCTCTTCTATAATCCATTAAGATTAGTAAATGTAGCTTTACCTGCAATAAATAAACTCAATGGAGAAAGGTCTGTAACTGTAAGAATCTTATTCTTATTTAAATCATATAGTAAGCTAGTCATTGGTGTCTTTAATGTAAGACCAGCAAGAATTGATGAAAGTGTAGCATAATCAGTTGAAGTAATAATACCATTTCCTGGTTTGTCAATTGTTCCATTATCTCCCCTTACTACAATTACTACTTCATCATAAACATGATCATTAATAATAAGTTTAAGTATCATACCAGTACCTACAAATGTATTAGCATTTGTAACCATTTCATTTTCACTAAATACATATAAGTGTTCAGGATTATTATCAAAGTTCTTAACATATTCTTCAACAGAAGTTTTATCATTAGCTCCGATTGTATAACTAAAATCTACACTTGCAAGTTCATTTTCAGATTCACCTAAATGCCATACAGTATATACACTTGATGAAATCTTAGTACTAGCAACATTAACTTTAATCCAATCATAAATCTTTTCGTTATGTGCACTAACAACATATACATATGTAACACCATTACCTACACCTGTAATTTCACCATTAGCATTAACTATAGCTATAGTTTCATCATCTGATCTAAATGTTACTTCTTTATAATCAGTATCACTAGGATTAATAGTATACTCTGGAGTATTAGTAGCACCAGTATTTAAGATTATTTCATCTTCAGTATAATTAATAGATTCAATATCTTTATATCTATAAATCTCAATTGCATATGTTTTTTCAGTTATTCCATCTTCAGCAACTACCTTAATAGTAATTTCATTTTTACCATAAGTAAGTGCATATGATTCATCCATAACTACTTTAGCATCACTATCTTCAGGAGTAACTATAAACTTAATTTGAGATACACTATCATCAACTGAAAGTTTATAAGTATCACCATCAAGAGTTAAATCTCCTTGATCACTAGTAATAGTTGCATTTGCATTATTACTACTTGGTCTATTAATTGTGAAGTTATAAGTATTTTTTAATCCTGATGGACTTGTTACGACAATCTTATGAGTATTTTCACCATTCTTAATTTGAACTGAATCTAAACCTTCGACTGTAGAACCTACACTTGTTGTACCAGTAAATACAATCATATTTGTTTTTGCAGGTACACTTATAGTATAAGGACCATTATCATCTTTATTAAATGTTTTATCCCAAGTTCCTAAGTTAGTACTTAAAGTTAACAAATAATATTCATCACTATCACTTCTTGTAACAACTAATGTATAAGTTCTTGAAGCACCATTTTCAGAAGTTACTGTAACATATACTTTATTTTCTCCATAATCAAGATTGATTTCTTTATCATTCTTAACAGTTTTATTAATTTCTACTGTTGATTGAGGATCTTCTTTTTCAGCAAATACATGAACCTTATCAACATTAGAACCAACAGTTAATGTGTAATATAAAGTATCAGCATTAAACTCAGGTTCAATTGTTTGGTCCTCAACATATAGATTACTTAAATAATTAGATGCAAGTATTGATCTAGTAACATATATTAAATATGTCTTAGTATCATTATTAGTCGCTGTAACCTTAATAGTTACTATATTAATTCCAACTTTGAAATCTTCATTTCCTGTGATTGTAACAGTTGCATCTTCATCCTCAGGAATTACATTTGATCCAATTGTTAAATCTAATGATGTGATTTCATTTGGAACGGTTAAGTAATACTTATATCCATCATTACTAAATTCTGGATCAAGTTCACCTTCATGAACATCTAAGAATTTAAGTTTACTTGAAGGAGCTTCCTTCTTAATAAAGTTAATCTTATATTCTCTTTCATCACCTGATTGAGCAATTACTTTAATTGTAACTGTTGTTGTTCCAGTTTCATTTAAAGTATATTCTCCATTACCTACGACTGATGCAGCATTATGATGTTTAAATCCTATAACGGAAACATTACTTAATAATGCTAAATCATCTTCTAGAATAACATTATAATTTGTAACTTCAGCATCAAAGTCTGGAACCAAGATACCATCAGAAACAATAAGTTCTTTTAAATAATTGTCAGTTGAATAACTTCTAAATACATTTAATGTGTATGTTCTTATGTTACCAGCTGCTGATTTAACAGCAAAGTAAACAAAGTTATTACCAGGATTTAAGTTCATTGAGAATGAATTCTTATTTGAATAAGTTTTACTAGTTGTAATTATATTCATTGTAGAATCAGTAGTTTCTTTAATGGCAGTTATATAAACATTAGAAACATTTTCATCTACATTAGCAAGATATACACCTGTATTTGTTTTAACAAATGATGGTGTTATACTTTGATCTTTAACATCAATACTACTTAAGTAATTATTATCAGATAAAATACAGTTAGCAGTAATTGTATAATTCTTAGTTGTATTACCATCCGCGGCAGTTACTTTAACAGTTATTGTATTAACTTCTTGAACGAAGTTACCATTACCAATTATTTCGACAGTTGCTCCAGGATCCATTGGAACTGCAGTTATATCAAGAGTCTTTTCACTTGAATCTATATCGATATTATAACTAGTTCTATTAGTATTAAATGTTGGACTTAATAAATGATCTTTAACTGCAAGAGAATATAATGATGCATCTGCATTCTTGTTTCTATAAACAATTACTTTATACATTCCGAAGCTTCCATCACTACCACTAAGTCTTGATGTAACTTTAATACTTATTACATTTCTACCAAAGTTAAGTGGATATGTTGCATCTCCAAGAGATGTTCCACTTTCAGTTGATGCAGAAAGTATTGCATCGTCATCGTCGTTTAAAGGAATAGCATTTGTAGTGATAGATGAAATACTATATGGAACTGTAACTGTATAGTTTCTTGTTGCTTGAGCAAATATTGGAGATAAAGTTG
>CAMKAT010000019.1 GCA_946410555.1 uncultured Caryophanales bacterium
TAGATAATAATATTTTAAAGATATATATTGTTAATGAATCTAATAAAACAATAAGGCTTTATAAAAGAGTAAATATTGAAGCAACTAATATTACTTATGAAGATTCACTTATCTTAAATAATAAAGAATTAAATAAATATTATAGAGTTATTAATACAATTAATATAACTAGTAAAAAGACTATTGTTAAACAAGGTTTAGTACATACATATAAAGAATCTAATATATATTTTGACCCTATAAATATTGAGTCAAATAAAGTAGATTTAAAAGAATTAAGTTCATTTGTAAATGCAGATACCTTTGATTTAGATATAACACTATCTAATAATAGGCTAATTATAAATGAAAACTTTGATATTAATGATGAAGTATCTATTATACTTTTAGATAAAAAAGGATTTTCTTATTCATATATAATAAAGAATAGTGGTAAAGACAAACTAAATTATATAGATATATCATTATTAAATGATAGTAAATATTTTATTTATACAAAAGTTAATACCAAGGTGTATAATAGTAATAGATATGTTAATAAGAGGAGTATATGATGAGTAAAGATAGAAGAAGACTAAAAGGAACTGCGATGGCACGTTTATTATATGATTTTGTTCCAAATAGGGTAGATGCCACAGTATACATGAATCATAAAATTGATGTAACTGAATATGTTAAATTCATGAAAAAGATAAAGAAAGATAATCCTAACATTACTATGTTCCATGGACTTGTAACTATGTTAGGAAAAGTAATATATTCACGTCCTAAGATGAACTATTTCGTTCAAAATAGAACACTTTATGAACATACAGATGTATCTATTACATTCGTAGCTAAAGAAAAGTTTGAAGATGAATCTATTGAACTTCAAACTACAGTAAAGGTTAAACCTGAAGATACATTATATACAATCTCTGATTTTATTTATAACCAAGTTAAAAAGATTAGAGCTTCTAAATCATCTGGTATTGATAATGTCGTAGAAACTCTAGGTAATATGCCTAACGCTATTAGAATACCAATCATGGGATTATTTAAATGGCTAGATAAAAAGAATTTACTTCCTGCATCTTTAAGGGAAGGTAACTTATATTATTCATCTACGATAGTATCAAACTTAGGTACATTTAAAACTGGAGCAATATATCATCACTTAGTTAACTTTGGTACATGCTCATCATTAATAACATTCGGAGAAATCGAAGAAGTTGGTAATAAATATTACATGGAAATTGGAGCTACAATTGATGAAAGAATCGCTGATGGTTTCTATTTTGTAAAAGCTCTTAAACTTATGGAATATATGTTTAGACATCCAGAAGTTATGTTAGAGCCTGCATCTAAAAAGGTAAGTATTCCAGAAAACGAAAAGTAGGAGATATTCCTACTTTTTATTATGTATAAAAATAAAAAAACAGAATCACTTGATTCTGTTAATTTCATTAATGGCGGAGCAGGAGAGATTTGAACTCTCGCGCCAGTTGCCCGACCTACACCCTTAGCAGGGGCGCCTCTTCAACCACTTGAGTACTACTCCGTGCCAACAAGAAGATTATATCTTATTTTAATCTTCTGTGTCAACCTTAATTTCTAAATCTTTTACATCATTGAAGTACATTCTAACGATTTTATCTCTATCAACATCTGTGAATCCAGATCCACTTGCTTTTCTATGTCCACCACCATTATAGTGTGAAGCAAACTCTGAAACATTTACATCATCTCTAGATGCTCTATAACTAATTCTACTTGATGCATCAATAAGAATAATAAATTCTAACTCGGGGTGTTTAACTGCTAAGTAATTACCTAAATCACTTTTATTAGATTCAGCAAATACAACACCAACATCATGATTTTCAATATTATAAGTTAACATGTATTTTTCTTTTTTCTCTAAATATCTTTGTAATTCTTGTTTTTTAATTTTAGTAAATCTTTTTTCAAAAGAAGTAAATTCGAAATGTTCTTTCTTCTTTAATCTTCTAACAATAGTTTTAATAAATTCTTTATTACCATAAGTTCCTTTAAGAGAATCTATTTCTCTAGGAATATCACTTGTAAAATTATATGTATCTAATTCTCTTACATAATCTACATATTCTTTGATAGATGTCTTTTCTAAATCTTTATATATTTCTTTTAAATAATAATAGAATAGTTCAGTAGCACATGTTTGTCTATTATATAGATTAACTTTAACATCAACATAATCATATTCATTAGCATAAAGATGAGTTTCATGATGATCAAATACTTTAACGTTTAAATGATTATCATTAATATATTCATAAATAGCTTCTGGTAAAGTTAAATCACAAACATAAATTAAGTCATAGTTTTTAAATTCGTCTTTTTCAATCATCTCATTCCATGTATCCATGATATCTGAGATTTCTAGAGATTTATAATCAAATTTAACTCCTGCAAGTTCTAATAGAATAACTGGAGAAATTCCATCTAAATCAGTATGTGTAATTAATAATGTTTTTTTAGTCATTTGAATAAACCTCCTGTCTTAGATTCTCTAAGAAAGAATCCATAATTGTTATATAATCAATTTTATTATTTCTAGCAACATCATCTAAGTTACCAAGTCTATTTATAGTTACTTTAGTAAGTCCTAAATTTAATAAATTCTTAACTTTATCTGTTTCTTCATCACCATCTAAAGAGAAGATATAAGAAATATTTTTATTTTGAGCTAGTGTAAGTGCAGAGTTATAAGCTGCTGAACTATAGTTCTTTTCGTCTAATGAATAAACTGTAAATCCATAACGCTCTAGGAACTTAAATGCATTATTAGTAACTACTATATTTTTATTATTAGCATTTTCTGCGATTGTATTAAGTTGAGCATCATAAGTTGAAATAGTTAATTTTAACTTTTCATAATTAGCATTTATATTTTGTAATATTACTGTTGAATTAATATAAGATGATAAATCATTTTTAATGTTTTGAGCTATCATTAAATAATTTGATGGATTAAACCATAATTCCTCTTCATTATCTATAACTTCTAAACCATTAGAGATATCTATCAGTTTTAATTTTTTATTCTTATTAATAAAATCTATAGCTATATCATTTTCTTTCGATAAACCATTATATATAAATAAATCTTTTTTAGAGTATTCTTTAATCTTTTTATCTGTTAGATTATATTCTTCAGTATTAATACCATTTGGATATATTGATGTGATTGTAGAATAATCTCCATATAATTCATTTATAGCATATTCGATAGGGTATTTTGTAACAACAATATCAATGTCTTCCATAGTATCGTTTTTAAAACATCCTGTAGTAAGTAAAACCCCTGAAAAAACTATTAATAATAATTTTGTAATTTTCTTCATAATTTCTCCTTTTTATCTATCAAAAGTATACTATTTTAAGGCTTTTTTGTAAATTATAACTAGAATAAAGAATTGCTATCTTGTATAATTGATTATGGTGATTATTATGAAGTTTTTAACTGATTTAGGAATTACTGTAAAAAATGAAGATTTACTTATGGAAGCATTAACTCATTCTTCTTATGCAAATGAACATAGTAATACAAAGTATTATGAAAGACTAGAATTCCTAGGTGATGCTGTATTACAACTTGCATCAAGTGATTATTTTTATAAGAAGTATGATTTAAGCGAAGGTGATATGTCTAAAGTAAGAGCCTCTTATGTATGTGAAAATGCATTATACGAATATTCTAATGCAATTGGATTAACTCCAAATATAAGAGTAGGTAATGGAACTGAAAAGACTCCTTCGATTGTAGCTGACTGTTTTGAATCTGTTCTAGCAGTAATTTATCTAGAACATGGATTTAGTGTGGCTAAAAAATATGCACTAAGTATAATTGATCCTTATGTAGAAAAAGGAATTAAATTTATTACAGATTATAAATCTTACTTACAAGAAATGGTTCAACCTGAAAGAACGAATATTGAATATAAAGTTATAAATGAAGAAGGACCTCAAAACGATAAAGTATTTACTGTTGAAGTAATTATTGATGGAATCCGTTATGGAGTAGGTTCAGGTAAATCAAAGAAGCAAGCTGAACAAAATGCTGCTAAGAATGCAATAGAGAAAATAGCTTAAGGTGTGATTAAATGAAATTAGTTAGTATTGAGGCACATGGTTTTAAATCATTTGCAGATAAAATTGAAATAAGTGTTAATGATGGTATTACATGTATCGTTGGCCCAAATGGATCTGGTAAGAGCAATATTGTAGATGCTGTTCGTTGGGTATTAGGTGAATCAAGTTTAAAAGAAATCCGTGGTGGAGAAACTCAAACCGATATTATCTTTTCAGGTTCTCAATCAAGAAAAGAAGAATCTCGTGCATGGGTATCTTTAACTTTTGATAACTCAGATCACTATTTAACTACAGATTTAGAATCAGTAGAAATTAAAAGAGAAGTTTATCGTTCAGGTGATTCTGAATATTATATAAATAATGCAAAAGTAAGAAAGAAAGATATAACTGATCTATTTATTGATAGTGGAGCTAATCCAGATAGTTACTCAATTATTGGTCAAGGTAAGATTCAAGAAATTCTTAAAGGTAGACCAAGTGATAGAAGAACTATCATCGAAGAAGCTGCTGGGGTATTAAAGTATAAAAAGAGAAAAGAAGATTCTTTAAGAAAGCTAGATAATACTAAAGATAATATTGAAAAAGTAGATTTAGTTATTAAAGAACTTATGGTTTCCCTAGAACCATTACGTATTGAATCTATTCAAGCTAAAAAATATGTAGAATATAGAGATGAACTTAAAGATATAGAAATTTCTTTACTTGCTAAAGATATTAAGACAATTAATGATGAATTTACAACATCTAAAGATAAATTAAAAACTCTAGAAGAAGAAATTTTAAAAATGGATAATTCATCATCAATAGATTTAACTAATATAGAAAAACTTAAATCTAAACATTTATCTTTCGAAGAAAAGATTACTAAAACACAAGATGAATTATTAAATCTTCAAGAAACTTTAAGTAATTTAGAGATGCAAAAACAAGTATTATCTGAAAGAAAGAAATACGAAGTTGATGATCAAAAGTTACAAAATAATATCTTAGCTTTAAAAGATAATAAAGTAGAACTTGAAAAGAATATTAATAGCTTCAAAGCTAATGTTGATGTATTAACTGAAGAAGTAGATAAATTAAAGAGTGACTTTGAATCAAAGACTAAAGAATATAATAGTTTAATTACTAAAAGAAATACTTTAAGTGATGATTTAAATAAGAATAATAGAGATATCTTAATCCTTAAAAATAAAATTGAAGTATTAAAGTCAGATATAGAACATGATGTTGGAGTACCTTATGCTGCTAAAAGTATTATTAGTAATCCTAAATTAAATGGTATTCATAATGTATTATGTAAATTATTTGAAACTAAAAATGAATATGCTAATGCTATTAATATTTCATTAGGTGGAAATACTAATGTAGTAGTAGTTAATGATTCTAATAGTGCTACACGTGCTATTGAATTCTTAAAGAATAATAACTTAGGTAGACTAACATTCTTCCCAATCAGTGTTATCAAAGGAAGATTTGTTGATCCTGATACTTTAAGTTTATGTAATACAGTAGATGGATTTATAGATGTTGCATCAAATTTAGTTGAATGTGATCCGTTATATAAGAATATTATTGATAATCAATTAGGAAATATCTTAGTTGTTAAAGATATAGAAACAATGAAAACAGTAGGATCTAAGATTAAATATAGATATAGAGTAGTTACACTTGATGGAGAAATCCTTCACACTGGTGGAGCAATGACAGGTGGTACTGTTAACTCAAAACAATCTAATGTTATTAATAATAGATTAATGTTAGAAAAATATAATAAAGATTTAGAAAAATTAACTGATACAGTTAAAATTATTGAATCTGATTACACAAGATGTAATGAAGATGTAAGAATTCTTGAAACAGAGCTTATTACTAAGCGTAGTGATATTAGTGCTAAAGATGCAGTAATAGATGCAAGAAATAAAGAATTAGAAGAAATGAATTCAAGACTTGATTCTATTAATAGTGAAATTAAAGGTACTGATAATGTAATTAAGAATGAAGTAGATAAAGAGTTAGATAAAGTATTATCTGACATAGTAAAAGTATCAAAAGAAAAAGAAGAAACTAATAATAAACTTATTAAATTAAGAAGTGATAGAAATGATGTTTCTGCTGAAATAGAAGAATTAGAACTATTAAGTAAGAAAAAGAATAGCGAATATAACAAAAAGTTAGAAGAAGCAAAAACTCTAGAAGTTAATATTGGTAAGATGGATATTAAACTAGATACGCTTCTAAATAAATTGAGTGAAGAATACGAAATGACTTATGAAAGAGCCTCTCAAGAGTATATTTTATCTTTAGATGAAACAGTTGCTCGTAGTAAAGTTAATAGTTTAAGAAAGTCTATGAATGAACTAGGAGAAGTAAACTTAGGTTCTATTAAAGAATTCGAAAGAGTAAATGAAAGATATACATTCTTAAATACTCAAAGAGAAGATTTAGTAAAAGCAAGTGATGATCTTTTAGAAATTATTACAGACTTAGATGAAACAATGAAAAAGAGATTCTCTGAAACATTTAAGAGAGTTAATGATGAATTCGGTAGAGTATTTAAACAATTATTTAAAGGTGGTAAAGCAGAACTTATTCTTACTGATCCTGAAGACATGTTAAATACAGGAGTAGACTTAAATGCATGTCCTCCAGGAAAATCATTAAAGAACTTAACTGCACTTTCAGGTGGAGAAATGACTTTAACTGCAATTGCATTATTATTTAGTATTTTAAATATAAGAGTAGTTCCATTCTGTATCCTTGATGAGGTAGAAGCTGCACTTGATGATGCAAACGTAGCATCATTCGGAGAATACCTACAAGACTACAAGAATAAGAGTCAATTTATTGTTATTACACATAAGAAAAAAACTATGGAATATGCTAATACTTTATATGGAATTACAATGCAAGAAAGTGGTGTATCTAAACTTGTAAGTGTTAGACTTGAGGATAAGTAAATTTAATAAAAGGGTATATACATAATATTTTAAATTTGATAAAATAATAGTAGAAATGTGCATTAATACATTTAAGGGAGTGTGATTATATGAATAATCAAAATATTAATGAGTTTTTAGGCGCAACAACAAAATTCAGAGAAACATTTGATAAGGTAACAAACGATATCTACCAAACAGAAATTAATGTTGATTCAAACAGACAAAATTTCAATAATGAAATTGATGCTAATTCTGAAAGAGCATTACAAGAAAATGATGCAAGAATCGCTGGATTACAAGCAAATGGTGAAAGCGTAGATAGCACAATTGCTAGTCTACAAAGCGAATTAGAATCATTAAATAATAATACTCATCCAAGACTTGCAGGACTAACTCCTGAACAAGCGGAAGAGTACAAAAGAATTAGAATCAGTGGAATAAATGATCAAATCAGATATGAAACTGGTATTAAAGAAGATATCGAAAGACAAATCTCTGAATTAAATGAATTAAACGAAGTAGAAATTCAAAACAACGTTGATTTAGAACAAGGTTTTGAAAATTCATATGAAAGACAAGAAAGTCAAGCAAGAGAAGAACTTATTGAAGCAGTTAATGAAATGAAAGATTCATTTGATGAATTAGAATTACCTGGTGGATCTAGAGTTTCTTTAGTAACAACTGTTCAATATGATATTGAAAGAAAATTAAGAGATTTAAATAAAGCAAGACAACAAGCTGCTGAAGAATTAAGAGTAGCCGAAGGTGCTGAAGCTAAAAATGGTTATAGAGATCAAATTGCTAGATTTAATAATGAAATATCACAATTACAAGCATTAAGAACTGGAGTTGTTGATTTCCTAGAATTTGAAAAATCATTAGATAATTTCTTAGAAAATGAAGAACTTGGATACATGGAACTAAAGGATAAATTAGATGAATTTAATAACATGTATGATGTTATTGAAAAGAATGCATCTGTATTAGGAACTCCTGTTGAAAAAGTTGAAGAAGCTCCAAAAGCTACTGAAGAAGTTCAAGAAGAAAAGGTTGAAGAAGTAGAAGAAACTAAAGAAGAACCTAAAGCTGAAGAAGTAGAAGAAACAAAAGTTGAAGAAGCTCCTGAAAATCTTCAAACTGTAGAAATGCCTCCTGCAGTAGTTGAACAACCTGTTAAAGAAGAAACAGAAGAAAAAGAACTACCTGCTGTAGCTGAAGAAGAACCTGTTAAAGAGGAAGAAAAAGAAGAAGTAAAAGATAACAACGTTTCTGCTGTTACTCCTGTAGCAAGCAATCCTTCAGAAGGCGCTAAACATAGAATTGAAAATAGAAGAAAATGTTTAAAAGAAGCTGCAAAAGCTGGTGGAATCATTGGAGGAATATGGGCACCAGTTATGGCTGCAGCTGGATTATTCCCATTAGGAATTCCTGCAGCAATTATCGTTGGAGCAGCTGTTTCTGCTGGAGCTACGACTTTAGCAATTGGTGGAACTACAAAAATAGTAGATACTATCAAAAAATTTGCATTGAATCATAAACTAAATAGTATGGCAAAAGATTTTGGTGCTACAATGTCTTATGATTATTCAAATTCTAAAGTCTTTATGAGTAGTAATGGTACACCATTAGAAATTAAAGATGCACAAACTGCAAAGAAAATAATTGAAGAAAAACTTAAAAATGAAGGATATTATGATTTTGAATTAGAAACAGAAACTGAAAAAATTTATAATAATTACAAAAAACAATTTGAAATCTTGGTTTCGAAAGATCAATATGTTGAAACTAACAAATCTTATGAAAGTATGCTAAAATATAATGATTTTAGCGAATTATATAATAGATTTGGTGGAATGGAAAAAAGTAAACAATCTGTAGAAGTTGATGAAGCAATTGAAGCATCTATTAAATCTGGTGTTCAATTTGTAAAAAACAGTGCATCAAAATTAAAAAATCTTCTTACTAATAGAAAAGCTTATAACTTATCAGACACAGTTGCTGATATGGTAGAAAATGATATTAAAGAAGAAGAAAAGATCGCAGAATTTGATCCATCTTCACTTGGTAAAACAGCAGATATCAAATCTGCAATTAAAAATGCTACTGATAAGCTAGCAAATATTAAAGATAATATTATTTCAATTAGAAATAAATCAGCTCAAAAGAGTGAAGAAGTTACTGAAGAAGTAGTAAATGAACCAATTGATGTTAACTTTAGTGAACTTCCTGATGAAGTTGAAAATGTTCAACAAGTAAATACAACATTTGAAACTCCTCAACCTGCAACTCCAGTTGAAGAAGTAGCTCATGACAATATGGATGAACTTCTAGAAGATGATTTAAGTGTAGAAAGTACTGAAATGGGTAAAGAAGTTACTAATATTATGCAAGAAGCAAGAGCTGCTGCAGAAAGCTTAGAAGCTGAAATGCCACAAGCATCTCAAACACAAAAAGTTGATAATATTGATTACAATTCTTCATATGTTGGTACTCAAGTTGGTATGAATCCAGAAAACGAAGGATTTGTTCAAGACTTCAGTTCTAATATTGCAGCCTTAGAAAATGAAAAAACTATGGTTGAAATAAATGCTGATAATTTAACACCAGAAGAACAACAAGCTAAACTTAATGATATTAATAATCAATTAGAAATGCTTAAAAATTTTCAAGGTGCTGAATATAGTGAAGGTAAATCACTAGGTAGATAGGAGAATAAAAATGACAGAGGTTGGAAATATTGTTACTCTAGAAGACAATAAAGAATACTTAATTCTAGAAGAACTTGAAAAAGATGGTACTAAATATTTATATTCTGTAAGAGTTCTTATTGATGAAACTCCTACAGATGAATACTTAATATTTTCTTACCAAAAGGATGAAAATGGTGAGTATTTAGTTGAAGTACAAGATAAAAATTTATACGATCAATTAGTTGAAGATTTCAAAGATATTGTATCTAATAAACTATTATCTGAATAAAAAAATTAGAAGTAACTTAGTTGTTACTTCTTTTTATTTGTTAAATTAGCACTAACTATTGACGAGTGCTAATTTTTGAGTTATATTTAATATGCACTGGTAAAGTGTTAGGATGTGATTATATGCAAGAAAGACAAGAAGAAATACTAAGAGAAATAGTAGAGTCTTATATTAAAACATTTGAACCAGTTCCATCAAAAGCTTTAGTAGAAAAGTTTAATTGTAGTTCTGCTACTATACGTAATGACATGTCTAGTCTTGAAGATATGGGATTTCTAGAAAAAGAACATACTTCAAGTGGAAGAATACCTTCTGAAAAGGGATATAAGTATTACGTTGATCATTTGATGAAACCTAAAAATATTACAGGTGAAGATGTACTTAAACTTCAAACTATACTTAATAACAATAATTTAGTTATAAGTGATGCTGTAGAAAAGTGTATGGAAATTATAAGTGAAATTACTCATTATACAGCTGTAGTAATAGGACCAAGTAAAAGTAATAATACATTAAAACAAATTAATATTATTCCTCTAGATGTTAAACAAGATGGTGATTCAACAGTAGTTGCAGTTCTTGTTACAAATCAAGGAATAGTAGAAAATAAACAAATAGTAGTTTCTAATGATATTAATATGACAGAGTTAACTAAAACATGTGAAATTATTAATAAAGCATTAGTAGGTACTCCACTTGATAAAGTAATTGAAAGACTTGAACTTGAGATTAAACCTAAAATTAGAGATGTTGTTAATCAATATGAACAAATTTATAGTTTCTTCTCAAATGCATTCCAAGATTTTGCAATGGAAAAGACAGATGTTACATTTGGTGGGAAAACTAACTTACTTGATTTTAAAGAATATGAAGAACCAACTAAATTAAAAGAAATGGTTTCAAAACTTGAAAACATTGATTTAGTTAAAAGAATAGACACTAAAGATAAAGAAGTTAAAGTATATATCGGGGAAGAAACAGAATTTGACCCAGATACTACAATTATAAAGACTCATTATGAAGCAGATGGAAACGAAGGAACAATAGCAATTATTGGACCAAAAAGAATGGAATATGATAAGGTTGTTACATTATTAAATTTCCTTAAAGATTATATAGAAAAATAGGTGAAATAATGGAAGAAAAAGAAAAAACATGTAAATGTGGTGAAAATTGCAACTGTGAACCAGAGTGTCACTGTGGTGAAGAATGTAATTGTGGAGAAGAATGCAATTGCACTCCTGAGTGTGATTGTGGTAAACATGATAAACATAAATCACATCATCACGATAAGAACAATGAAAAACTAGAAAAACTTGAAAATGAACTTAAAGAAGAAAAAGAAAAAACTTTAAGAATTCAAGCTGAAATGATGAACTTCAAAAGAAGACAAGAAGAAAGCTTAGCTACTTTTAAAAAATATGCTAATGAATCTATATTAAAAGAATTACTTTTAGTTAAAGATAACTTTGATAGAGGTTTATCACTTGAAAATGATGAAAACAAAGAAATCTTCAAAGGATTTAGAATGATTTATCAAAATATTGAAAAAATTCTAGAAGAAAATGAAGTTGTAGAAATCAATGCAATTGATGTTGAATTTGATCCTGCAGTTCATCAAGCAGTTATGACTGAACATAAAGATGGTGTTGAAGCAGGTATGGTAATTGATTGCTTACAAAAAGGATATAAATATAAAGATAGAGTACTTAGACCTGCCATGGTTAAGGTATCTGAATAATAAGAAAGAAGGAATTAAATATGGCAAAAATTATAGGTATTGACTTAGGTACAACTAACTCATGTTGTGCAGTATTAGAAGGAGGATCTCCAGTAGTTATTGCAAATTCTGATGGAGATAGAACTACACCTTCTGTAGTAGCATTTAAAAACGGAGATGAAATCGTTGGTATTCAAGCTAAAAGACAAGCTGTTACTAATGCAAATAACACAATTTCATCAATCAAAAGATTAATGGGTACAAGTGAAAAAGTTAAAGCTGAAGGAAAAGAATATACTCCAGAAGAAATCTCAGCTAAAATCTTAATGAAGATTAAAAAAGATGCTGAAAGTTATTTAGGAGAACCAGTAACTCATGCAGTTATTACAGTTCCAGCTTACTTTAATGATGCTCAAAGACAAGCAACTAAGAATGCAGGTAAGATTGCAGGATTAGAAGTAGATAGAATTGTTAACGAACCAACAGCAGCTGCTTTAGCTTATGGTTTAGACAAACAAGATAAAGCTCAAACTATCTTAGTATATGACTTAGGTGGAGGTACATTCGACGTATCTATCCTTGAATTAGGTGATGGTGTATTTGAAGTTAAATCTACATCTGGTAACAACCATTTAGGTGGAGATGACTTCGATAAGAGAGTTTCTGACTTTATTACTGAAGAAATTAAAAATCAAACAAATGCTGATGTATCTAAAGATCCAATGGCATTACAAAGAATTAAAGATGAAGCTGAAAAAGCTAAGAAAGCTTTATCAACTCAAACTACAACTACTATTTCGTTACCATTCATTGGTATGGTAGATGGATCACCAGTAAACTTCGAAATGGATTTATCTAGAGCTAAATTTGAATCATTAAATAAAGATTTATTTGATTCTACATTAGTTCAAGTTAAGAATGCTTTAAGAGATGCAAATCTTTCAAGTTCTGACATTGATCAAGTAGTATTAGTTGGTGGTTCTTCAAGAATTCCATATGTTCAAGAATTAGTTAAGAAAGAATTAGGGAAAGAACCAAACAAAGGTGTTAACCCAGATGAAGTAGTAGCTATGGGTGCTGCTATTCAAGGTGGTGTATTAACTGGTGAAGTTGCTGACTTAGTATTATTAGACGTAACTCCATTATCATTAGGTATTGAAACTCTAGGAGATGTAATGACTGTTCTTATTCCTAGAAATACTACAATTCCTACATCTAAATCACAAGTATTCTCAACAGCTCAAGATAATCAACCAGCTGTAGACGTACATGTATTACAAGGTGAAAGACCAATGGCTTCTGATAATAAGACATTAGGAGAATTCCAATTAACTAACATTCCACCAGCAAGAAGAGGTGTACCTCAAATTGAAGTTACATTTGATATCGATGCTAATGGTATTGTTAATGTAAAAGCTAAAGATTTAGGAACTGGTAAAGAACAAAAGATTACTATTTCTAACAACACTAACTTAAGTGATGAAGAAATTGATAAGATGATGAAAGAAGCAGAAGCTAATAAAGAAGCTGACGAAAAGAAGAAAGCTTTAGCAGATGCTAAGAATGAAGCTGAACAAGCAATCTTTGCTGCTGAAGGAGCAATCAGAGATCTTGGAGATAAAGTTAAAGACGATGAAAAGAAAGATGTTGAATCTAAGATTGAAGATTTAAGAAAAGCACTTTCTGAAGAAACTCCAAATATCGATTCTATTAAAGACAAAACTAAATCATTACAAGATGTAGCTATGGCTTTAGCAGGTAGAGTATATGAAGAAGCAAGTAAGAATAATGAAACTGCTTCAACTGATAACACTACTGAAGAATCAAATGGTGCTGAAGAAGCAGAATTCGTAGATAAAAATTAATAAGTAAATATAAAAAGTTCTAGGAAACTAGAACTTTTAACTAGTGAGGTAGATTTATGCAAACTTATAATAGTAGAAATGAAGTTCCGGATAAATATAAATGGGACTTAACTGAATATTTCAGTGGGGAAGAAGAATTAAAGACAACTATAAAAAATACCGAAGAAGCACTTAAGAAGTTCTCTTTATATAAGGGAACTCTTAAGGATTCAAATAAACTATTAGAATTTTTAAAATTAGTTTTTGAAACAATGAATGATGTTGAAGACATTTATGTATATACATATTTAGTTAATGATCAAGAATTAGGTAATTCTAATAGCATGAAAAATAAAGCAATCGCAGAAAAAATATATGCTGGATTCTCAAGTGAATCATCATTCTTTGAACCAGAAATATTATCATTTACTGAAGAAGAATATAAGAATCTTTTTAATAATAGTGAATTAAACAATTATAAGTTTGTCTTAGATCAAATTTATAGAGCAAAAAAACATGTATTAAGTGAATCTGAAGAAAGAATAATTACTGAACTTACTCATGCTGCAGATCACTTTGATGATATGTCTTCAACTATGTTAAATAGTGAACACGATTATGGAACTGTTGAAATAAATGGTGAAAAGAGTATTATTACTTCAACTAACTATAGAAACTTAATGAAGAATAAAGATTCTTTAAAAAGAAAAGAAATCAGAGAATCTTACTCTAAGGCTTTAGATAATTATGGTACTACTTCTGCACAATTATTAAATAGTTATGTTTCACTTTCTGAAACTGTAGCTAAAATTAAAAAATATGAAAATGCATGGGATGCTAAATTATTTAATTTAAACGTTCCAAATGAAGTATTTAAAACTTTAGTTGATACTGTAGAAAATAATGTATCAAGCTTACAAGAATACTATAAATTATTTAAAAGTGAATTAGGTTTAGATAAACTTACACTTAATGATACAGCTTTAGAGATGAGTAATAACGAAACTAAGTATTCTATCGAAGAAGCTCAAAGTATTTGTTTAGAAGCTTTAAAACCACTTGGTGAAGATTATTTAACACATTTTAGAAAAGTATTTGATAATCATTATATAGATTATTGTACATACAAAGGAAAATGTTCAGGTGGTTATTCATTTAATACTTCTACTAAAGACTCTAGAATACTTTTATCATTCAATGGAGATTTAGATGATGTGTCTACTATTATTCATGAAGGTGGACATAATGTACATCATCAATATGTTAAAGAAAATAATCCTTCTCATTATAGAGAAATTAGTTCATTAGTATGTGAAGTAGCTAGTCTTACAAATGAATGTTTACTTTCAAGTTTCTTAGCTAAAAACGGAAGAACTCTAGAAGAAAAGAAAGCTGGAATTGATAATATCTTAGGAGTAATTATTTCTAATCTATTTGGAGCAGTTCGTGAAGGTAAAATGGAACAAGATTTCCATAATGAATATTTAACTAATGGAGCAGTTACTAAAGAATATATGGATAAATTAACAGTAGATTCTTTAAGTAAATACTATGGAGACACTGTTGAATTAGATAAATATGCTAATGTATCATGGATGAGAAGAAGTCATTATTATATGGACTTCTATCTATATAGTTATTCTATTTGTATATCTGTGGCGTCCTACGTTGCTAAACATATCTTAGATGGTGATACAGATATGCTAGAAAAATATATTAACTTCTTAAAAACAGGTGGAGATACATGGCCAATTGATGCATTTAAAGTCTTAGGAATAGACTTAACAGATAGCAAAGTATATGAAGAAGCTATTTCGTACTTTGATAGTTTAATTGAAGAATATAAAAATATAAAATAGAAAGGTCGTAATATTATGGCTGATAAACAAGATTACTATGATTTACTGGGTGTTAGTAAGTCAGCAAGTGATGCTGAAATAAAATCTGCATTTAGAAAACTTGCTAAAAAATATCACCCTGATAATAAAGAAACTGGAGATGAAGCTAAGTTTAAAGAAATCGGAGAAGCTTATTCAGTTTTAAGTGATAAACAAAAACGTGCTCAATATGACCAATTTGGACATGCTGCATTCCAAAATGGTGGAGCAGGTTTCGGTGGTGGAGCCGGTGGCTTCAATGGATTTGGTTTTGAAGATATCGATTTAAGCGACCTTTTCAATATGTTTGGTGGTGGATTCTCTTCACGTGGTAGATCTTCTAAAGGAACAGGCAAAACTAAAGGAAGAGACATTGAAACAAATATTGAAATATCTTTTGAAGATGCAGTATATGGATGTGAAAAAACATTTAAAGTATCTTTAGATGAACCATGTAATGAATGCTCAGGTAAAGGTGGTAAAGGAGAAAAAACTTGTTCTACTTGCGGAGGTAGAGGAAGGGTAGTATCTCAACAAAGAACTATGTTTGGTGTATTCCAAACTGAAACTGCTTGTCCTGATTGCGGAGGCAGAGGTGTTACTTATGCCGAGGTCTGTACACATTGTCATGGAAAAGGTATTATAGAAAAAGTTAAAGAAATTAACTTAAGAGTTCCACGTGGAGTTGAAACTGGTGATACACTTAGAATGAGTGGTAAAGGTAATGCTGGTTTAAATGGTGGACCTAGGGGAGATATCTATATTAACTTTAGAGTTAAAGAACATGAAATCTACAAAAGAGATGGAAGAGATATCTATGTTAATATCCCACTTACTGTTACTGAAGCAATCTTAGGATGTGAAAAAGAAGTACCTACAATTCACGGAACAATTATTACTAAGATACCTGCAGGTACTCAAAATCTTGAAAAATTTAGATTTAAAGGTAAGGGTGTAGATGATGAAAAGTCAGGTCGTCTTGGAGATGAATATGGTATTGTTAATATCATTATTCCAGATAAATTAACTAAAGAACAAAAAGACTTAATTAAGAGTCTTTCTGAAACTACCTTAGATAATTCTAAAGAATTTAAAACATATTATAAATATACTAAGTAAAAGCAATTATTAAATTGCTTTTTTTATTTTCTAAAATTTGATTAAAATAATTAAAAGTGCTATTATAGAGAACATTCAAAAGGGAAAATTGGGTAGTATTTATAAAGATTTAAATTTAATATTTAATGAAGCAATCGAAGCATATTTTTATAACATTATAAAATCACAAAAGACTGTTAAATAGAAATTAATAATAAAGGATAAAAAGAATTAAGGGGTGATATTATGACAATGATACTTAAAACAAATGAACCAACTGCGATTAATACTTATTTACAATTAAAAAGAAACAATATTGATACAGAAACTTTCCTTGAAAAAATGGAAACTATTAAAATTAAAAAAGCATATTTTTTAGATTCTTATGGCACCTATGATCGAGAAAAAAATAAGATGAAAATTGAAAAAGGCGAAGAAGAGGAAAATAATTTAAGACATGAGTTTACTCACGTTGCTTCTTCTAAACCATTTATAGGACAAGTTCTTGGAAGAAGAAATGTAACAGTTTATGGTTTCTATATTTCTGAAGGATTAGATGACTTTGATACTACTTGTTTAGATGAAGGTATGACTGAATATGTAACAAAAACATTTAATAAAGATTCTTTAAAAGAATATGAATTATCACCATCTTACATTAATTTATATTTATTAATGTCTTTACTATGTTCTTCATTAGGCAAAGAAAAAGTAATTGATTATTACTTTAATAGTAGACTAGATTTATTACTTGAAGATATAGAAAATGCATTTGGTCAACAATTTTTGTACAAGTTACTTAATTGTCTAGATGAGTGTGCTGAATGTGATATTACTTATGATGATTATGTAAGAGAAAACTTATATGAGATATATGAAACAATCATTGAAACTAATATAGATAATGAAGAATTTATGAATGAATTTTATGATGTAAAAGAATTTTTAGATAATAAATATGGTGAATTTAAAGTATTAAAGAAATATTCAAGAAAATAAAATACGCTTAGTAATATAAGCGTATTTTTTTTGTCTTTTGATCTATTATACCTTCTTCTTTAAGGTATTTAAGTTCTCTTATCATGGCACTTCTATCAACTGATATAAATCTTGCTAAAGTAGTTAGACTAAAGGGAAGAGTAATACTTTTAGATCCTTGTTCTCTAGATAATTGTTTAAAGTACGTAAGTAATTTATTTCTAATAGTCTTTTTAGTTAAGATATCAATTCTTTTATTTTTAAGTGACATTTGTTCAAAAATAATAGCAAGAAGATTTTGTACGAATGTAATATAAAAGTCACTTTTAATAAATTCAGCATTTTCAATTTCCCTGTAATCAATAAATGTAACTATAGTGTTTTCTTTAGTAACAATAGAACATTCATCAGATAAGACTATAGAGTAGATAGTAGAACCAAAGATATCATTAGTAGTAAGCTCATCAATTAAAGTCTCATTACCGTCATAATCAGTTTGTACAATATCTATAGATCCAGAATCAATTATTCCTATGGAATTAGTTCTATCCATATAGTCAATTATATTGATTCCTTTTGTATACTTTACAGTACTTGCTCTAAATATTTTAAATAGTTTTTCCTTGTTTTTTAGGCTTATATTTTCAAACAAATTTTTCAATTGACATCATCCTTGTAAAAATTTTATCAAATTTATAAAAAAGTTGCAATTGCAACAAATGATATTTTAACAATATATTATAATGATTTTGTGATAGAGATACTATCAAGGAATGGAGAGGAAATAAATAATGAAAGTTATCAAGAGAGATGGACATGTCGTTGACTATAGCCCTGAGAAGATAGAAGCGGCAATCCAAAAAGCCAATGCTGAAGTTGATGAAGAACTTCAAGCGTCTAGTGTTCAAATTAAGAACATTATTAAGTACATTGAAAAATTAGGAAAGAAAAGAATTTTAGTAGAAGATATTCAAGATATCATCGAAACTAAACTTATGTCTATTGGTAAGTATGAACTTGCGAAACATTACATTACTTATAGATATACAAGAGAATTAGTTAGAAAAGCTAACTCTACTGATAGAGCTATTAAAGAGTTAATTGATGGAGAATCAGAATATTGGAATACTGAAAACTCAAACAAGAATGCAAGAGTAGTAACAACTCAAAGAGATTATTTAGCAGGAATTACAAGTACAGACATCACAAAGAGATTCTTACTACCTGAAGATATAGTTACAGCTCATGATGAAGGTATTATTCACTTCCATGATGCAGATTATTTTGCTCAAAATGCATTACACAACTGTGATTTAATTAACTTAGATGATATGTTACAAAATGGAACTAATGTTAATGGAGTTATGATTGAAAAACCTCATAGATTCTTAACTGCAATGACAATTGCTACACAATTAATTACTGCAGTTTCAAGTTCTCAATATGGTGGAGCTACAATCACATTAACTCATTTAGCACCATTTATTAGATTATCTAAAGAAGCTTACGAAAAGAAATACAAAGCTCGTAAACTTACTGCAGCTCAAATTAAGAAGTTTGTTGATGAAGACTTAAGAAAAGAAATCACAGATGGAGTACAAACTTTCCAATATCAAATTAATTCAATGACAACAACAAATGGACAAGCACCATTCTTAAGTGTTTGTATGTATTTAGGGGAAACAGAAGAATATAAGGAAGAATTAGCATTATTAATTGAAGAATTCTTACATCAAAGAATTCAAGGTATGAAGAATGAAAATGGTGTTTACATTACACCTGCATTCCCAAAACTATTATATGTTCTTGAAGAAGATAATATTAAGAAGGGTTCTAAATATTATTATTTAACTGAATTAGCAGCTGAATGTACTTCAAAACGTATGGTTCCAGATTATATTTCTGAAAAAGTAATGAAAGAACTTAAGAAGAATGAATATGGAGTTGGAGAATGTTATCCATGCATGGGATGCCGTTCATTCTTAACACCAGATAGATCAATTTCTAGAGGTAATATTGCTAAGGCTAAGAATTATAAGGAAGGTGTTGGTAAATACTATGGTAGATTCAACCAAGGTGTTGTTACTATCAACTTAGTAGATGTTGCACTTTCAAGTGATAAAGATATCGATACATTCTGGGATATCATGGAAGATAGACTAGAATTATGCCATAGAGCATTACAAATTAGACATAAGAGACTTTCTAAAGCAACTAGTGATGTTGCACCAATTTTATGGCAACATGGAGCTTTAGCAAGACTTGATAAGGGTGAATCTATTCATGATTTATTACATGGTGGATATTCTACAATTTCATTAGGATACGCAGGACTTTATGAATGTGTTAAGTTCATGACTGGACATTCACATACTGACCATGGTAAAGGATATGACTTTGCTATCGAAGTAATGCAAAAACTAAATGATAAATGTAAAGAATGGAAAGAAGCAGAGGATATTGATTACTCAGTATATGGTACTCCAATTGAATCTACTACATACAAGTTTGCTAAATGCTTAAGAGAAAGATTCGGAGTAATCAAAGGTATTACTGATAGAAATTATATTACTAACTCATATCATGTACCTGTATTCGAACAAATCGATGCATTTACTAAATTGAAACTTGAAAGTGAATTCCAAAAACTTTCACCAGGTGGAGCGATTTCTTATATTGAAACTGCAAACCTTTCAAATAATATTCCAGCAGTTCTTGAAGTTATTAATTTCATTTACGATAACATCATGTATGCTGAATTAAATAGTAAGTTTGATTACTGCCAAGCTTGTGGTTATACTGGAGAAATTCTTATTGATGAAAATCTTGAATGGTATTGCCCAAACTGCGGTAATAGAGATCACGATAAATTAAACGTTGCAAGACGTACTTGTGGTTATATTGGATCAAACTTCTGGAACAAAGGTAGAACTCAAGAGATTAAAGAAAGAGTAATTCACTTAGATAACTGCGATGCAGATACTTGTGAATGTAAATAATGAGTAGATACAATAAAATAAGAAAAATGGATATATCGAATGGCCCTGGTGTCAGGGTCTCTATATTCATGCAAGGATGTATCTTTCATTGTGAAGGATGCTTCAATCCTGAAACTTGGGATTTTAAATGCGGTAATGAGTTTACTGACGATACTATTAATGAAGTATTAACTTTATGTGAACCAGATCATATCAAAGGTTTATCCATTCTTGGTGGTGAACCAATGCATCCTAAAAATATTGAAGCAACTACAAAACTTGCAAAAGAATTTAAAAAGAAATATCCAAATAAAACTATATGGTCTTGGACAGGTTTTACTTTTGAAGATATTAAAGATAAAGAAGTATTTAAATATATTGATGTCCTAATTGATGGACAATTTAAAATACAACTTAGAAATCCAAACTTAAGATGGAAAGGTTCGTCAAATCAAAGAGTTATTGATGTTAAAAAGAGTCTTAAAAAAGGTGAAGTTGTATTAAGCGAGGAGTAATTATGGCAAGAGGATTTGAAATAGCAAAAGGTTTTGAAGATAAGGAAATAAATTTACCTATTAGAAAAACAAAATTAAGTGCTGGTTATGATTTTGAAGCTGCAGAAGATACAGTAGTGCCAGCATTCAAAAGAGGAGATGGACCAACTTTAATTAAAACTGGAATTAAAGCTTATATGGAAGAAGATGAAGTATTATATCTTTATAATAGAAGTTCTAATCCTAAGAAAAAAGGACTTATCTTAGCTAACTCAGTTGGAGTAGTAGACGCAGATTATTATGGTAATCCAGATAATGATGGACATATTATGTTTGCATTTCTTAATACTCGTTCTGAAGACGTTTTAATTAAAAAAGGAGAAGCTATAGGTCAAGGAGTTTTCTCTAAATACTTAACTGTAGATAATGATCAAGCGGGAGGAGAAAGAACCGGAGGTTTTGGTTCTACTTCTAAATAAGAAAGAGTAATAAATTCTTTCTTTTTTTATACAATTTTTTAATTAATTAATGTATAATTAAAATTGTTTGTTAGGGGAGTTGTTTATGAAACTTAAAGAAAAGAATAATACTGTATTAAAAATAATAACTATGTATTGTGTTATATATATGATTAATTTACCAGAAGTTATTAAATACAGTGATCCAAACCTTTTATTCAAGACTAATTTACTTATATTATTAGATATATTTGTAATATCATGTTTATCTACATTTATACCTTGTATTCATTATTTAAACAGGGGAGCAAAACTTGATTATAAATTAGGTAAAAGAATATGTTTATTAAATACATTTATAATACTTATAATTGGACTTATATCATGCATTTATTTAGTTAATGTTTATGGATATTTCATTATTATGAGTACTATCCTAGGTAGTTTTATATTCTATTATATAAATATGCTTTTCTTTGTAGAATATAAGGCCTTTAATAATAGTGTATTAAATATATTATCTTATGTAGTAATAGTAATAACATTCTTAACAATCGTGGTTATAGGAATTCTTTATATAAGAAGTTCAATTGATCCACCTAGATTAAGAGTTCAAAATGAATATTACATAAATAATGAATCTTAAAAGAATCTAGAAATAGATTCTTTTTTTAATTTGACTATATATCTATATTAATGTAAAATATAAACCGTTATTTTTAAAGGAGTGATAGTATGATTAGAAGTAATAGTTTTGAAAAAAAATATACACTTTTAGTACCATTTATTAAAGATATAAATGTAAGAAATAATATGCTTTCTAATCGTGATTTATATGATAAATATCTAAGAAATCAATCACTTATAAAAGCTTATGTTAATGAACTTAAAAATAGATTTGATATCGAAACAATTGAAAGCTTAATTAAAGAAACTATATTTAAATTACCAGAAGAATTATTAAGATCATTTATTACTGCATATCTTAATAGTAGTGAAGCTACAAAGAATCATCCTGATGCATTAGTTTATTATAAAAAGAGTTTATCTTATGGAAATGAATCAGTTAAGTTTATCGAAGAAAATGGAATTATAACTAATAGGGAATATAAAAACTTACCTAAAATAATCGTAGATAAAAAGTTTACTGATCTTATTACTAAAGGTATTTATAAATATAATGGAGAAAATATTCTTTTATATGAGAATAGTTTAACTCTTCAAGAAAAGAGTTTATTAAATACATTTATTGAATCAAGAAATCTTGAAGTATTAGATGAAGTATTCAGAGATTATATGGATCTTAAGAAAGCACTAGCTTATCTTAATGCTACTGGTATAAATACAAATATTATTAATAAGAAGAATTTAGAATTCTTTGGAGCAAGAAATCTATTATTTATATCTATGATTAATTTCTCAATGCTAGGGGATAATAATTTAAAGAACAATATTGATACAATAAAAATAATGATAGATAATAAACGTATTGATTTAATTAATGTACTTGTAGAAAATAATTTATTATATTTCTCATACATAATTAATAACGATTCAATTGATACAATTTCAGTTGAAGATATGCTAAATCAAATCATGTCTAAGAGACATATTTTAGAAAAAATAGCATAATTGAAAATAATACTTGCATTTTTCCAAGAATTATAATATAATTTATTTGTTCTTGGTTAAGTATGTCTGGGTAGCTCAGCTGGATAGAGCATCCGCCTTCTAAGCGGCAGGTCAGGAGTTCGAATCTCCTCCTGGACACCATTTTGATTTTAAGTCGAGCTAATCGACTTAATATAAATAAAGGTTAATTTCGGTTAACCTTTTTTTGTGTTTTGAGAGAAATAGATTAGTTATGCAAATAATAAAGTAATTAAGAATAAAGAAAAAATGAAATAAATCCTTCAAGATGAAGAATATCGAGAGTTTATTAAAAATGTTATTAAAAATATAAATATTATTAAATAATGTGTTAAAATAATATAGAGGTAAAAGTATGAAACAATATAACGTAATTGTAATTTTTAACAAAGATATGAATAAAACATTAATGTGTAAAAGAACTAAAGAACCTTATATGGGAATGTACAATTTAGTTGGTGGAAAAATTGAAAAAGAAAATGATGGACTTAACGAGGCA
Source organism: uncultured Caryophanales bacterium (assembly GCA_946410555.1). Classification (GTDB taxonomy): domain Bacteria; phylum Bacillota_I; class Bacilli_A; order RF39; family UBA660; genus UBA6985. The sequence continues at coordinate 23,628 of CAMKAT010000019.1, forward strand.
TATA
>CAMKAT010000020.1 GCA_946410555.1 uncultured Caryophanales bacterium
ATCCTGATTTTTCTTTTAAAACAGGAAGAGGTAACATTCTAATACTTGTTGCAAAATCCATAATTTCATCAAAATATTTTTTGTTTGTTTCTTCATGTGCCATTACTTCAGCAGTGTTTTTAATCCATATCGTATTTGCAAAGTGAAGTGACAAATATTTTTCTGGTCTTCCTGTATATTTTGCAAACATAGATGGTAAAAGAGTAGAAGAGTTAGTTACAATAACCGTTTTTTCTTCTAACAATGGAGCTAAAGTTTGATAAAATTTAATTTTTTCATCTTTAATCTCAGCCATAGATTCAATTACCAAATCTGCATCTTTCACTGCTTCTTTCATATCAACTTCTAATTTAATATTGTTATAGGCAAGATCAACTTTTTTTAAACACTCTTCTTTATTAAAACTATCAATATCAGATATTCCTCTTGCCCAACTATTCTCATCATGAGGATTTAAAGACTCAATGGTTTCAATATAATCTTTTTTTAATGCATCTAGCTTAGGTTGTGTTCTTGTTTTACTATCTTCACTTCTTAACCATATTGTTACATCGTATCCACAATAAGCTGATTGAAAAGCAATTTGACTTCCTAAAACACCGCCACCAGCAACTACAATTTTCTTATAATTCATATAATTCTCCTTATTTTTATTAATATATATTATTATACCATTTTGATACAAAAAAAGAATCTATAAAATAGATTCTTTTCATTTTAAACTGGGGCCTCAATTTAACGTGTTTACGAAAAATCGGCACAAATCTATGAAATTGAGTTTGACTCAATTACTTAAATAAAATATAACATAGATTTTGACAAAAGCAAATACATTTCTTAAAAAATATGTTATACTAATAATAGTTTTCGTATCATTCAATAGAATGATTTTTTTTATTGGGAGGGAAATATTATGAATATGAATTTTAAAGACTTTTTGGATTTCTTTAAATTACCACCACATACTCTTTTTGCATTAGCATTAGGAACAGGCCTAGTATTATTTTTACCTGATAGTGTAATTAGTAAATTATATCTTTTAAACTTTAGAAATAATTGTGGATGGATTATTAGTTTGATTTTTATAATTTCATTTACTTTATTAGTCACAATTCTAGTAGTTAAGATAGGTAAAAAACTTTATGATAAAATCCTATATAGAAAATTAAAGAAAAAGAGAATTAAATATTTAAAGGAACTTGATAAAGTTAAGACTCAAACAATCAAAGAATTCTTAAGAGAAGAAGATCAAACTTTATCATTAAATTATAACAATGGTGTAACACAACAATTATTACATATGTATGTTATTCAAATGGCTGGAAATACTCAACCGACTTATGTTGAATTAGATAATTCAATGCCAATAGTTTATTTCTTACAACCATGGGTTTCTAAGCTAATTGATGAAGATGAAGAATTGAAAACTAAATTTTATGGAAGGAAGGGCAAATAATTTGTCTTTTTTTATGCATACGTTCCAATAAAAACAAGAAATATGCTATAATAAAATTGTATTATTTTCTTGTTCATATCTTAAATGTGTTAATTTCTCATTAATTACTTTAATGGATTCATCTAAGTCTTCTAATTCAATAACTCTAGTAGTATATGCAGTTTTAATTCTTTCTCTTTGTTTTGATAAATCTGCTATTTCTTTTGATAAATCGCTTACAGCAGGTTTTTTACTATTCTTTGCGAATATTGGTAAAAAATAATTATTGTATTCTTCATCTATTCTTAATAGGTTAGTAAGGATTTGAACAAATCTTTTTTCAACTTTAGCTTCATTTAAATTGTATCTACAAAATTCACAATTATAGTACATGTATTTACCATCATGTGCACCTGAACCTTTACATTTCATTATTCTTCCACAATGAGGGCAAATTAATTTTTGAAAGAAGATATAATTCCTATTTCTTGAGTAAGTTCTTTGATTCTTAACTTTTTGATCCTGACATTCATCCCAAATGTATCTTGGAATAATAGGGTCAACAACATTTACATAGATTATTGATTCTCTAGTTTTATCAACTTTGTATTGTTCGTAATCTCCTTTATAGATTTTATTGTCTATTATTTTTTCTACATTACCATCGCTCCAATTAGTTCTTCCTAATATTGCATTGTCATTTAAATAGTTAGCAACTTTTTGAAAACTTAATCCATTTCGATATAGTTCAAATATTTTTTCAACTACCCAACTAGTAGAGTGGTCGATAACTAATTTCTTATTAACATGTTTATAACCGAATGGAGGCTTTCCAGGGAAATGTCCTTGTTTAATTGCACCAACTAATCCGAACTTTGTTCTTTCAGAAACAATTTCAATTTCAAGTTGTGATAAGACAGTTAACATTCTTACAAAGAATCTACCATTAGCAGTAGAAGTGTTTACATCATCTCTATCACAAATTAGATAACACTTATTTGCTTCTAGTTCTGATATTAATTCTTCTAAGTCTCTAACCGAACGAGTAACTCTATCAAGTTTATAAGCAACAATGGCATTTATCTTTTTTTCTCTCATGTCTTTTAGCATTTGTTGAAACTCAGGTCGATGTTCCATATCTTTTGCAGATATTCCAGCATCTTTATAAACTCTATAGATTTTATAACCTTTGTAATCACATAATGCTTTAAGCTTTTCTTCTTGTTCACCTAAACTAAAACCTTCTCGAGCTTGATCTTCTGTAGAAACTCTAATATAGATTCCTGCTACTATATCTTTTCTTTCTTCATCCATAAACATAACTCCTTTCTTACTAAAAAAGAGAGTCAAAAGTATTCTACGAGTAAATACTTCTAACTCTCATTTGTTTATCATTATAAATTTTTTCCAATATTCTTTTTCTTTGTTTCTTCATTGATGTACCTCCATTTCTAGAGAATACCTCTTTCATTGGTTATTTATAATAATCATTTTGCAAATGAAAGTCAATAGTATTAACCCAAGTATGCATGTTTTAGTTGAGAACTTAATTCTGAAAAAGGGAATTGGTTCTCATAAGAATTGATAAAAAAGTAGTCTTTACCATTTAGAAATAGAAAAATATAATTATTAATTTCTATCTTGTGTGGTTCTAGATAAGCCATATTAGTCGGTTCTAGCCTTATTAAAGCTCCTTTCTGCACCTTTACCTTAATAGATGCATATTTGACTGCCCAATTTATTTTCTTTTCTAAATCGGGGCTTAAATTGATTTCTTGTCTGATTTCATTAATCATAATCGTCTCATTCCTTTCTTAAACACAAAAAAACTCAATTTTAGCAATTGAGTCTATCTGTAAGTCGAAAAATTTCGACGATTTTCATAAATGGGGCGGAATATGGGGATCGAACCCATGCATACCGGAGCCACAATCCGGCGTGTTAACCACTTCACCAACTCCGCCAGGTACGTGAATAATATAACAAACAATGGTTTATTTTGCAAGTCTTTTATTTATGTTAACTAAAAATAGTTTAATCGTGCTATAATTAGTTAGGTGAAAATAATGAAAAAGACTTATAAATTAAATCCATATAAATTTTTTGGAATAGTAATTATTGGTTTTATTTTACTTGTTTTATTTATTAATTATAAAACTAAAGAAAATATGACTTATGTTATCTTAGAATGTAAGAATAATAACCCTAAATATGATAATTATAGTGAATCTATGACATTTAAATTCTTAAAGAAAGAAAATGGAGTATTAAATGATTATTATCGTTATGAAGTTTATGATTATACTAAAGATTCTACTGATAAAGAAAAGATGTTTGATTACTTAGTTAACTATAGAAATAAACTAAAAGATGCAATTGATTCAATTAATCTTAAATATGATGTAGTAGAAAAAGATAATAAGATTTCTGTTAATACATATATAAATGTACAAACTCTTGGAGAAGTATTTGATACTTATTTTAAGAATGCAGGTCTTTCTAAAGATTCTAAAGCTAAAGATATATTTGAAACTTTATCTATTAATGATGCTTACACTTGTATTGAAACGGAGTCTAAATAATGGTTTACGTTATAAGATCTAGTAGTGTAAGACTACTTAATGGAAAGATTAATGAGATTACTAAAGATATACCTGAAAAGAAATATTTTTCTTTAGAATATGATGACTTACAAGATGTAATTATTGATGCTTCTTATGTAGGTATGTTTAGTGATTTAAGAGCAATTATTGTAAGAGGAGTTAATTACTTTGGTGGTAAAGCTAAATATGAAGATCAAGTTAATAGTTTATTTAAACTTATTAATAATTTGGATGAATCTATTACTTTAATACTTGTTTGTGATAATTTACTTAAAACTAAAGATAGTGCTAAGACTCTTTTAAGTATGAATGTAGAATTTATTGATTATTCTAATAATACTGAAGCTGAAGAAGAATATTTAAAAAATTATGAAAAAGAAAATGAATTAAAAATAGATCCTAAAGCTTTAACTAAATTAAAAGAGTTTACTTGTAATAATTTTGATTTACTTATGAATGAATTAGATAAGTTATCTATTATTAGAAAAAGTATTACTTTTAAGGATGTAGTAGAATTTAGTTCAAATTATATTATTCCTAAAGATAATTTAGATGAGTTAGATTATAATGATGTAAGTTTTAAGTTTGTTGATTCTTTAATTAATAAGAAATTTAAAGATGCTTTTGCTTATTTTGATAAAGTAGTTGAAAGAGGAGACGATATATATTCTTTGATTGGTCTTATTAATAGTCAATTTTCAAATGTATATATGGTTAAAGATGCTTTATCTAAAGGATTAAGCGATGAAGAAATAATGAATGAACTTGGTTATAAAAAGGTCGGTAGAGTATATATTATGAAGAAGAATGGAAATATATATACTTTAGATGAATTAAGAGATATCATTTGTTATTTATCTGACATTGATTTAAAGATTAAGTTAGGCAATGATCCAATTAACTCTTTAAAAGAATTTATTCTATCTCTATAGAGTTAAATAATACTTTATAATATAATTAATATAGGTGATGATATGAATTTTGTTGATATTATAATTATTATTTTAATATTGTATGGTGCATTTAAGGGCTTTAAATATGGAGGATTTAGTGCTGCAATTAATCTTGCAGGTACACTTCTAGTATTTATACTTGCATACTTCATTAAAAATCCATTGAGTGAATATATGTACATGCATTGGCCATTTATTTCTTTCGGAGGAATATTTAGTGGTATAAGTGTATTTAATATTTTATTCTATGAATGTGTTGCTTACATAATATGTGTAGTAGTATTAAGTATTATTTTAAAAATAGTTCTTAAATTAACTGGTATTATTGATAAGATACTTGATATGACTATTATACTTTCATTCCCAAGTAAGATATTAGGAGTGTTATGTGGAGCTTTCCAATACTTTATTTATGTATTTATTATTTTATTTATTATGGCTCAAATACCATTTAGTCAAAAGTATTATAATCAATCATATTTAGGAGATAAGATTATTACTAAAACTCCAGGACTTTCATTAGTTGTTAAAAATATTTATTCATCAATTAGTGAAGTGTATGATATTTGTTTTGAACATAAGAATGATTCAGATAAGACTAATGCTAATCTATTAAGTTTAGCAGTATTACTTAAGTATCAAGTAGTAACTACTGATGGAGTAGAATTATTAATTGATAATAATAAATTAAAGATTAATAATATTGAAGAATTCTTAGCAGAATATAAAGAAAAAGGAGAATTTGTTGTTGATAAAGACCTTTCTAACAAAGTTAATAACGATGTTAATAATGCAGTTAATACAATAACAAATAATAGTTAATATGATTAAGTATTTAGAAAAAGAATCTGATTTTAAAGATATAATTAGTAAAGGCACTTGGATAGTGGACTTCTATGCTGATTGGTGTGGACCTTGTAAGCTGTTAGGTAGTGTTTTAGAAAGTACTGACTATAATATCTTAAAAGTTAATACTGATAACTTCCAAGATTTATCTTTCTCATTTGGAGTTATGTCTATACCTACATTAATAATCTTTAAAGATGGAAAAGAGACTAATAAATCAATTGGTTTTATATCTAAAGAAGAATTAGATAAAATAATGGACTTATAATATAAGTCCTTTTTTCATTTATTGTTATAAATATCACTCTGTGATAAAATTAAATTGCGAGGTGAATATATGGATAAGACAAGAATGTTTAACTTAAAAGAAATATCTGATGCCCTTGTTGAAACAACTTTAGATGAAGTCGGAGAAGCATTAAGAGAAAAAGGGTATAATCCAGTTAATCAAATTGTTGGATACCTTGTAACAGGGGATGAAACTTATATAACTAACTATAAAGATGCGAGAAAGAAAATACTTTCTATTGATAGAGGAGTATTAATTGAAACTATAGTAAGGAGTTATCTAGAAAACTAATGAAGTGCTTAGGAATGGATTTAGGAACTCGTACTTTAGGTCTTGCTACATCTGATAGATTAGGTATTATATCAAGTCCATATAAAACTATTAGATATGAAGATATTGATTGGTTAGTTGATGAAGTTTTAAAAATTATAAAAGAACAAAAAATAGAAGTATTAGTATTAGGTTATCCTAAGAATATGAATAATACTTTAGGTGAAGCTGTTGAAAGAACTAATAATTTTAAATCTAAATTAGAAAGTAAAACAGATTTAGAAATTAATTTAATTGATGAAAGACTTTCTACAGTTGAGGCTACTAATTATTTACTTAATGAAGATATGTCTAGAAAAGGACGTAAGAGAGTAGTAGATGCAGTTGCAGCTTCAGTAATACTTGATACTTATTTAAGAAGAGAACAATTAAAGAAGGAGAATAACAATGAATAAAGAACCGGGAAAATTAATAATTACTAATAATGAAGGAAAACAATTAGAATGTGATGTTTTATTTACTTTTGATAGCGATGAAACAGGAAAGAGTTATATAGCTTATACAGATAATACTAAAGATGAAAATGGTAATATTAGAGTATATGCATCTATATATGATCCAACTGGAGAAAATCCAGAATTAAAACCACTTACTGATCCAAAAGAATGGAAAGTAATTGAAAGTATTTTATCTTCTATTCAAGAGAAAGTTGATGAAGCTATTCATGCTACTCAAGAGTCTGGTGAAGAAAATGGCGAAAAAGAATAATAATAATATTTTTGAATCATTAGATAAAGTTGATAATTCTATAAATAAAACTATTAAGAAGATTAGTATTATATTTATAGTTTTACTTGTACTTTTTATTGGAGCTTTCGTAGGTTTTTATTGTTATACAATAATGCCTGTGGATGTTTCTTCTGAAGAAAAGATTGCATTTACTGTTGAACAAGGAGACACTGTATATCAAGTATTAAATAAACTTGATAAGGAGGGTTTAATTAGAAGTTCTAATTTTGCAAAGATTTATGTTAAGTATAACGGTATTGATAATTTCTATGCCGGTGAATATGAACTTTCTAAAGCTTATCCATTAGATACTATCTTAAGTATTCTTTGTGGTATTAGTAATGCTAAAGCAGATACTATTACTGTTAAGTTCTTAGAAGGTAAGAGAATTCCTTATTATGCTAAAGCAATTAGTGAAGCATTTGGATATAGTGAAGAAGAAGTTTTAAGTACTATGAATGATAAGGAATATCTAAATGTACTTAAAGATAAATACTTCTTTATTACTGATGATATTTTAAATGGTAGTCTATATTATCCTTTAGAAGGATATTTATTCCCAGATACTTATGAATTCAATAAAGATGCTTCAATTAAGGACGTAATTGAGACTATGTTAACTAAGATGAATAGTATTTTAAGTGAGTATAAAGATGATATAAAAGTAAGCCCATATGGTGTTCATGGTTTACTTACGGTCGCAAGTATGGTAGAATTAGAAGCTGTCAGCGCCGAAGACCGTGCTTTAACTGCTGGTGTGTTCTATAATAGACTAGCAAAAGGATGGACTTTGGGTTCAGATGTAACAACATATTATGATGTTAAAAAAGATTTAACTGACAGTTTAACTTATACAGATTTAAATACATGTAATGGTTATAATACAAGAGGATTAAGCTGTAGAAGTGGTCTTCCAATTGGACCAATTGCATGTGTATCTAAGTCTAGTATAAAAGCTGCTATTAAACCTGTTGAAACTAAATATATGTATTTTGTTGCAGATAAGAATAATAAATTATATTTTGCTGAAACAGAATCAGGCCATCAACAAAACATTAGAGATTTAAAGAATCAAGGATTGTGGCTTGAATAAAAGGAGAGTTTAACAATGAAAGATGTTATACAAGATATGGAAAGATATGCTGAGGCAAATAATGTTCCGATTATTGAAAGAGACTCTATTATTTTCATAGACAAGTATATCAAATTAAACGGAGTAAAAAAGGTGTTGGAAATAGGTACTGCAATTGGATATAGTGCATTACTTATGGCGTGTGCTTCTAAAGATGTAGAAATTACTACAATTGAAAGAGATGAAAAAAGATACAAAGAAGCTTTAAAGAATATTAGAGCTTGTGGTATGGATAAGAGAATTGATGTAGTATTTGATGATGCTTTAGATGTTAATCTAGCAGGATATAAATATGATTTAATTTTTATTGATGCTGCTAAGGGTCAAAATATTAAATTCTTTGAGAAGTTTAAAAATTATTTAAATGATGGTGGTATTATCATTACTGATAATGTTAACTTCCATGGATTAGTTAAGAATCCTGAAAGAATTGAATCAAAGAATGTAAGACAATTAGTTGATAAGATAATTGAATATAGAAAGTATCTTGAAGATCATGATGAATACTTAACTAAGTTTTATGATATAGGAGACGGACTTGCAATAAGTTTTAAGAAGAATGATGAAAAAGCAAAAAATATTGATTAATATTAACAATTTGGATGAAATTAATGAATATAAGAAAATTGGTATTAACAATTTTCTTTTTGCACTTGAAGGATTTTCTGTAGGTTATAATTCATTTGAATTGAGTGATATACCTGATGATTCTTATATCTTAATGAATAGAGTATTAGATTCTAAAGATATTGATAAGTTAAAACTTATTAAAGATGAAATACTTAAATATAAAGGAATTATTTTTGAAGATTTAGGTGTATATCAAATATTTAAAGATAGTGATATTGAACTTATTTGGAATCAAGCTCATTTTGCTACTAATTTAAATTCAATTAATGTTTGGTTAGATAAAGTAAATAGCGCGGTAGTTTCAAATGAAATTACTTCAAGTGAAATAGAAACTATTATTAATGGTGTTAAAAAAGAAGTAGTATTTAATGTTTTTGGTAAGAATATGATTATGTATTCTAGAAGAACACTTTTATCTAATTTTAATAAATACAATGAACTAGAAAAATATAATGATATGGTTTTAACTGAAAAACATACTAATAATAATTTCCTTGTTAAAGAGAGTGAATATGGTTCTGCTTTCTTTAATAATGAATATTTTAATTATATTGAATATAGTAAAACACTTAATGATGATAATATTAAATATTATCTTGTATTAAATTTAGATTTAGATATTGATACTGTTAAAGAAGTACTTGATGGTAAAGAGTTAGGTAATGATGGCTTCTTAAATAAAAGAACCGTTTATAGAATGAGTGAATATACAGATAGGGGTGTGAAAGCGTGAAAACTGAATTACTTGCACCTGCTGGTTCACTAGAAAAAATGAAATATGCATTTCTTTTTGGTGCTGATGCTGTTTATATGGGAGGAAAGAACTTCTCATTAAGAGCTAATGCTAGAAACTTTTCACAAGAAGAAATGAAGGAAGCTGTAGAATATGCTCATTCTTTAGGTAAGAAAGTATATGTTACATGTAATATAGTATTTCATAATGATGACTTTGAAGGTTTAAAAGAATATCTACATTTCTTAGAAAGTATTCATGTAGATGCAATACTTGCTAGTGATATTTCTGTTATGCAACTTCTTAAAGATGAAAATATAAAAGTACCTTTACATGTAAGTACTCAAGCTTCTACTTTAAATTATGAAGTAGGTAAGTTCTATAAAGAAATGGGAGCTGAAAGATTAGTACTTGCTCGTGAAGCTTCTAAGGAAGATATTAAAAGAATTCATGAAGAAACAGGATTAGAAATAGAATGTTTTGCTCATGGTGCTATGTGTACAAGTATAAGCGGTAGATGTGTTTTATCAAATTACTGTACTAATAGAGATTCAAATAGAGGTGGATGTGCCCAAATATGTAGATGGGTATTTGAGTATAAGAAAGATAATAAAAAGGTTACTGATGTACCTTTTAGTATGACTCCTAAAGATTTAAATATGGTACCGTTCATTGATCATATGATTGATGCAGGAGTATTTAGTTTTAAAATTGAAGGAAGAATGCGCTCTATTTATTATGTATCTACAGTTATTCTTATTTATAGAAGACTTTTAGATAAAATAATGAATGGTACATTAACTGATGAGTATAAAAGATATGCTACTAATATATTAAATAGAGTAGCAAATCGTGAATCTACTCCTCAATTCTTTGATAAACTACCTGGCGTAGATGAACAATACTACTTAGGTAGACAAGAAGAATCTAACCAAGACTTCTTAGGTTTAGTTCTTGATTATAAAGATGGAGTAGCTACTATTGAACAAAGAAACTTCTTTAAACTTGGAGATCAAGTTCAATTCTTTGGTCCTAATATGAAAACAACTAATTGGGTTGTTGATAACATCATGGATGAAGATGGAAATAATATAGATGTTGCAAGACACCCTCAAATGGTTATAAAGATTAGACTTCCGTTTGAAGTATCTAAAGATACAATGATGAGAGTAAGAGTTTATGACGAACCTGAAGATAACAAATAATTGTTATCTTTTTTTGTGTTGTAAAGTGGTGTAAAAATATTATTAACAAAATATTTTGTTTGACTTTTATATTTTTTTGTAGTAATCTTTTAAAAGTAAGTTTAGTACTTAAACAAACAGATAAAATTTATAAAAAAAGAGGATTGATTTAAATGGCAAAGAAACAAATTGATTTAACTGCTGAAGGATTAAAACAAGTTCAAGAAGAATTAGATAAATTAAGATTAGAAGAAAGACCTAGAATTATTCAAGCTATTAAAGATGCAAGAAGTCAAGGTGACTTATCTGAAAATGCCGACTATGATGCAGCTAGAGAAGAACAAGCTAAAACTGAAGCAAGAATCAAAGAGTTAGAATACATCGTTGATAATGCTAATGTTATTGAAAAAGTTGAAGGAGTAGTTGGATTAGGAACTACTGTTACTGTTAACTTTGTAGATGACGATGAAGAAGAAGTTTACAATATTGTAGGTGTTACAGAAGTTGATGTTGATAACAACATGATTTCTAAAGAATCTCCTATCGGAGAAGCTTTATATGGACATAAAGAAGGAGAAACAGTTTCTGTTAAACTTCCTAATGGTGGTTCATACGATATAAAGATTGTTAAGATTGGTTAACAATCTCTTTTTTTTATTATAAAATTAAGTTATAATACATTACTTGAAAGAAGGGGTCTTAAGTGACAGAGCATTACTTTACTAATAATGGTGACTTAAAGAGTGAAACTAGATTAATTCAATATAACTATGGAGATGGAGTATTAGAATTTACTTCTGACTTAGGGGTTTTCTCTAAGAATAAACTAGACTATGGTTCTAGACTATTAATTGAAAATTATATTGAACATGGAAGAAATAACATTGATCTTTTAGATGTAGGCTGTGGATATGGCTTTATTGGTTTATCTTTAGCAAGAATTAAGAATACTAATTCTACGATGGTTGATGTTAATAAAAGAGCAGTTCATTTAACTCAAATGAATATAAAGAATAATAAAATAAAAAATGCTGTTTGTTTTGAATCTAATATATATGAATCAGTCGAAGGACTTTATGATGTAGTTATTACTAATCCTCCGATAAGAACTGGAAGAGAAACTGTTTTAACTTTCCTTAGAGATTCTAAAAAGTATCTTAAACCAGGAGGAGAGTTATGGTTCGTTATGAGAAAGGACCAAGGAGCTCTTACAGTGGCTAAAAAGCTTGAAGATTTATATAAAATAGAGATTATTGATAAAAGTAAAGGTTTTTTAATATTTAAAGGTATTTAACTGTTGACAGGAAAATAAGTTGCTAGTATAATTTTATGTTGGTGACTTATTTTCTTTTTTTGGTGGAAATAATTCTCAAAATTACTATAGTATTGGGGTGAAAAGATGTCATACAAAGTTCAAAAATTTGGTGACCATAGAGAAAGAAGAAATTTCTCTAAAACATCTAGTGCTCTAGAACTTTCTGGATTACTAGATATTCAAACTGAGTCATATAAATGGTTCTTAACTGATGGTATCGATGAAGTATTCAAAGATATTTTCCCAATTGAAAGTTTCACTGGTAAAGTTTCTTTATCATTTGATTCATTCTCATTTGGTGAACCAAGATATGGCACTAAAGAATCTAAGGAACGTATGGTAACATACTCAGCTCCTTTAAAGGTTCAAGCTCGTGTTTTCTTAAATGAAACAGGAGAAGTAAAAGAACAAGAAGTGTTCTTAGGCGACGTTCCAATGATGACTGAAGCAGGAACATTCATCATTAATGGTGTTGAACGTGTAATTCAATCTCAATTAATTCGAAGCCCAGCTATCTATTTCTCTAAGACAATAGATAAAAACGGAAGACCAGTTGTAGCAGGTGAGATTATCCCTAACCATGGTACATGGCTTGAATACGAATTAGATGCAAGAGATGTTGTATACATCAGAATTGATAGAACTAGAAAAGTAGCTGCTACTACTTTCTTAAGAGCTCTAGGTTTATCAAGTGATGAAGAAATCTTAGAAATGTTTGGTGAAGATAACCAATTCATCAAAAATACATTAGAAAAAGATTCTACTAAAAATACTGATGAAGCTTTAATTGAAATATATGAAAAGTTACGTCCAGGTGAACCTGCAACACTTGATTCTGCTAAGAACCAAATCATTACAAGATTCTTTGATAGATTCAGATATGATTTAGCTAAAGTAGGACGTTATAAATTTAATAAAAAATTAAATATCCTAGACAGATTACTAGGACAAAAGATTGCTGAAACAATTACTGTTGATGGTAAAACTATCGTTGAAGCTGGAACAGTTATTGATAAAGCTACTCTAGAAACTTTAAGACCAATCTTCAAAGAAGGTTATAATCTTAAAGATGCTACAATTAACGAAGAATTAGATCAATATGCTAAAATTCAAACAGTTAAGATTGTAGACCCTAATAATGAAAATAATACTATTACTATTATTGGTAATGACACTACTTCTGATTTAAGAAGATTATCTATTCCTGATGTTTATGCTGCTACATCATATTACTTAAACCTTTTAGCAGGATTTGGTAATACTGATGAAATCGACCATTTAGGAAATAGACGTGTTAAACAAGTTGGTGAATTAGTACAAAACCAATTCAAAGTTGGTGTAACTAGAATGGAAAGAGTTATTCGTGAAAGAATGACTACTCAAGAATTAGATGCTATGACACCTAAAACTTTAATTAACATTAGACCAGTTACTGCTGCATTAAAAGAATTCTTTGGTTCATCTCAATTATCAAAATTCATGGATCAAATTAACCCAATCGCAGAATTAACTGATAAGAGACGTTTAAGTTCTCTTGGACCTGGTGGTTTATCAAGAGATAGAGCAGGTATTGATGTACGTGACGTTAACGTATCTCACTACGGTAGAATTTGTCCTATCGAATCACCAGAAGGACCAAACATTGGTTTAATTACATCATTATCAGGATATGCAAAAATCAATGAATATGGATTTATTACTACTCCATATAGAAAAGTTGAAAATTGTCATGTAACTGATGAAATCGTTTACTTAACAGCTGATGAAGAAGCTGATTACTATATTGCTCAAGCCACAACTCCAATGGATGACAATATGAATATCTCAGCTGATACAGCTATTTGTAGATACAATGGAGACGATGTTATTGCTAAGAAAGAAGATATCAACTTCGTTGATGTTTCTCCAGCACAAATTACTGCAATTACAACATCAATCATTCCATTCCTAGAACACGACGACGCTACTCGTGCCCTAATGGGTTCAAACATGCAACGTCAAGCAGTTCCACTTTTAAGAACAGAAGCTCCAAGAGTTGGTACTGGTGTTGAATACATTGCTGCTAGAGATTCAGGATCTACTATTGTTTGTAAAAATGATGGTGTTGTTGAATACGCAGATGCTAAAAAGATTATCGTTAAGACTAAAGACGATAGAGATACTTACTATTTAGCTAACTTTGAAAAGAGTAATGCTGAAAGTTGTATTAACCATTCACCAATCGTTGTAAAAGGTGAAAAGGTACATAAAGGTGAAGTTATCGCTGATGGACCTTCTACAAACAACGGAGAATTAGCACTTGGTAAGAATATGACAATTGCATTCATGACATGTAATGGTTATAACTACGAAGATGCTATCGTATTAAATGAACATTTAGTTAAAGATGATGTATTTACTACATTACATATTGAACATTATGATATCGATTGTAGAGATACTAAACTAGGACCTGAAGAAATTACTAGAGATATTCCAAATGTATCTGAAGAAACTCGTAAGAACTTAGATGCAAATGGTATCGTAAGAATTGGTACTGAAGTTAAAGATGGAGATATCCTTGTTGGTAAAGTTACTCCAAAAGGTGTTCAAGAACTTACTTCAGAAGAAAAATTATTACATGCAATCTTTGGTGAAAAGACTAGAGAAGTTAGAGATACTTCTTTAAGAGTTCAACATGGTGCTGGTGGTATCGTTCATGATGTTAAGATTTATACTAAAGAAAATAGTGACGAATTACCTGCTGGTGTATCTAAAGTTATTAGAGTATATATTATTCAAAAACGTAAGATCCAAGTTGGTGATAAGATGTCAGGACGTCATGGTAATAAAGGTGTAGTTTCTCTAATCTTACCAGAAGAGGATATGCCATACATGCCAGATGGAACTCCAGTAGATATCGTATTAAATCCACAAGGTATTCCTTCACGTATGAACGTAGGACAAATCCTTGAATTACACTTAGGTATGGCTGCTCAAAAGCTAGACGTATATTGTGCTACTCCAGTATTCGATGGTGCTACTATTGAAGAAATCTATGAAATGATGGATGAAGCTGGAATGGATCACGATGGTAAAACTTGGTTATACGATGGTAAAACTGGTGAACCATTCGAAAACAGAGTATCTGTAGGTGTTATGTACTTCATTAAGTTACATCACATGGTTGATGATAAGTTACATGCTCGTTCAATTGGACCTTACAGTTTAGTTACTCAACAACCACTTGGTGGTAAAGCTCAATTCGGTGGTCAAAGATTTGGTGAAATGGAAGTTTGGGCATTATATGCTTATGGTGCTTCTCATGTTCTTCAAGAAATGATGACTGTTAAATCCGATGACGTTATGGGTCGTGTAAAAGTATACGAATCAATCGTTAAAGGTAAGAATATTACTACTGCTGGTATTCCAGAATCATTCAGAGTATTAATTAAGGAATTACAAGCTTTAGGATTAAATATTGAAATGATCGACTATGAAGATAAGATTCATGACTTAAAAGAGTTAGAAACTCAAGAAAATCAAGAAGATATCGTTACAGTTGATGAAATAGATGCAAATACTGGTGAAGTTAAACCAAAATCAACTTTAGTTCCAGTTGATGCTGAAATGGATCATGTTGATGACACTCCTACTTCTGGAGATGAAGAAGACTTAGATCCTATGGATGATGATTTCGAGGATGAGTACGAAGAAGACGACGATTTTGAAATCGAAGAACCAAGTGCTGAAGACCTTGAAGATATCGAAGACTTTGGAGGAGGGGAAGAATAATGATAGATGTTAATAACGTAAAAGGAATCAAGATTAGCATTGCTAGCCCTGAAAAAATTAGAGAATGGTCTTATGGTGAAGTTACTAAACCAGAAACTATTAACTATAGAACTTTAAAGCCTGAAAGAGATGGTTTATTCTGTGAAAAGATTTTTGGACCATCAAAAGATTATGAATGTACTTGTGGTAAATACAAAAGATTAAGATATAAAAATGTTGTATGTGATAGATGTGGAGTTGAAGTTACTAGTTCAGCTGTTCGTAGAGAACGTATGGGACATATTGAACTTGCTTCTCCATGTTCACATATCTGGTTCTTTAAAGGTGTTCCATCTAAGATGGGTCTTTGCTTAGACATGTCTCCAAGAGAACTTGAAGAAGTACTATATTTCGTAAGTTATGTAGTAATTGATCCAGGTAATGTTGATACATTAACTTATAAGCAAACTTTATCTGATAAAGAATACAGAGCATATTATGAAAAATATGGTAACTCATTCGAAGTAGGAATGGGTGCTGAAGCAATTAAGAAGTTACTTTCTAAAGTTGATGTTAAAGCTGAAATTCAAGCTTTAAGAGAAGAACTTGAAACTGCTAACGGACAAAAGAGAGTTAGACTTGTTAAGAGACTTGACTGCTTAGTTGCATTTGACGAATCAGGAAATAAACCTGAATGGATGATTCTAGATTGTATTCCAGTAATTCCACCAGATTTAAGACCTATGATTCAACTTGATGGTGGTAGATTTGCTACTTCTGACTTAAATGATTTATATAGAAGAATCATTAACAGAAACAACAGACTTAAAAAGCTACTTGAACTTGGAGCTCCTTCAATTATCGTTCAAAACGAAAAGAGAATGCTTCAAGAAGCTGTAGATACATTATTCGATAATGGTAGAAGAGGTAGAAGTATTACTAATGCTTCATCAAGACCATTAAAATCATTATCTTCAATGTTAAAAGGTAAACAAGGACGTTTCAGACAAAACTTACTTGGTAAACGTGTTGACTACTCAGGACGTTCAGTTATTGCAGTTGGTCCATCACTTAAGATGTATCAATGTGGTTTACCAAAAGAAATGGCTGTTGAATTATTTAAACCACATGTTATTAATGGTTTAGTTGAAAAGGGACTTGCTCATAATATTAAAGGAGCTAAGAAACTTATTGATAATAGAGATGACTGTATTTGGGATATCGTAGAGGAAGTTATTGTTGAACATCCAGTACTATTAAACCGTGCACCAACTCTACATAGATTAGGTATTCAAGCATTTGAACCTAAAATCGTTCCAGGAAAAGCAATTAGATTACATCCACTTGTTTGTACTGGATTTAACGCTGACTTCGATGGTGACCAAATGGCTATCCATGTACCACTTTCTGAAGAAGCAAAAGCTGAAGCTAGAATTCTTATGTTAGCTTCTAATAACATCCTTTCTCCAGCTAACGGAAAACCAATCGTTACTCCTGGACAAGATATGGTATTAGGTAACTACTACATTACTATGGAAATGTCTAGAAGACCTAAAAATATCATTATTGCTAAGGGTGAAAAATTAAGTGATAACGCTAAAGATTATATTAAACACATCGATAGAGATGAAACAATTGATATCTTAGCTGAATCTCTTGAAATGAGTTTTGAAGGTGTAGATACTAAGAATGTTGGTACTTATACTTATGATATCTTATTTAAAGATACTAAAGATATTTACTTAAGTGGAACAATCGAAGTAGTTGAAACTGAAAAAGAAAAGAAAGCTAAAATTGAAGAAGTTGAAAAATACAATTACATCGAAGATGGTCATAAGAAACCTTATGGTACTTCTGAAGGTAAAGTATTTAAAGATTCAAATGAAGCTTTAATGGCTTATGAAAGAAAAGAAATCGATTTACAAACTAGAATTGCTATTCCAGTTAGATCATTTACTCATAAGTTATTTCTAGATGATGTAATGGATAAATATCTTGTTACAACAGTAGGTAAATTAAAATTTAATGAAATCTTCCCAGATTCATTCCAATACTTAAATGAACCTGGAAAAGGTAATATCGAAGGTATTACTCCAATGAAGTATTTCTTAGAAATGGGAACTAATATTCCAGTAGCTATTGCTAAGATGGAAGAAACTCCTGCATATTGTAAGAAAGATTTAAAAACTGCAATCGGAGAAGTGTACAAGAGATATAAAACAACTGATACATCAGTTATGCTAGACAAACTTAAAGACACTGGATTTAAGTATTCTACAATTGCTGGTATTACATTCTCAATGAATGATATTACTCCTGCAACTAGAAAAGTTGGCGCTATTGCTGATGGACAAGAAAAAGTTGATAAGATTAATAAACAATTCCAAAGAGGTCTTATTACTGAAGAAGAAAGATATAATTCAGTATGTGACGTTTGGTTCAAAGTTACAAATGAAGTTCATGGTGAGTTTGCTGAATTATCTGATAAACTTGCTAATGAAAACCCAATCTTCATGATGATGAAATCTGGAGCTCGTGGATCTGTTAACCAATTCGGTCAAATGGCTGGTATGCGTGGTTTGATGGCTAAACCAGATGGTTCTATCGTAGAAATTCCTATTACTTCATCACTAGTTGATGGATTAACAGTTAATGAGTACTTCTTAAATACTCACGGAACTCGTAAAGGTAATGCCGATAAAGCCTTAAGAACTGCAGACTCAGGTTACTTAACAAGACGTCTTGTTGATGTAGCTCAAGATATTATTATTCATGATGATGATTGTCATTGCTTATCA
Source organism: uncultured Caryophanales bacterium (assembly GCA_946410555.1). Taxonomy (GTDB): domain Bacteria; phylum Bacillota_I; class Bacilli_A; order RF39; family UBA660; genus UBA6985. Next base: position 18,731 of record CAMKAT010000020.1, read on the forward strand.
GGATTAGTTGTATCTGATTTAATTGATGAAAAAGATGGATCAGTAATTGAACCACTTGCAGATAGAATTATTGGTAGATACGCTGCTAAGAGAGTAGTAAATCCTGATACTAAAGATGTTATCGTTGAAAAAGACGAATATATTACTCCAAGTATTGCTAAGAAGATTAAGGATGCTGGAATTACTTCAGTAGAAATTAGATCTGCAATTACTTGTCAATCTAGAGATGGTATTTGTCGTAAGTGTTATGGTGAAAACCCAGCTACTGGAAACATCGTTGAAAATGGTGAAGCTGTTGGTGTAATGGCTGCTCAATCAATCGGTGAACCTGGTACACAATTAACAATGAGAACATTCCACTCAGGTGGTGTTGCCGGTGGAGACGATATTACTCAAGGTCTTCCAAGAGTAGTAGAATTATTCGAAGCTCGTAATCCTAAAGGTAAAGCAACAATCTCTGAAGTTACTGGTGAAGTTACTAAGATTGAAAATGCTAACGGTAAATGGAAAGTTACAGTTTCTAATGATTCAGTTACTAAAGAACACACTACATTATATGAAGCTAAATTAAGAGTAGAAGTTGGAGACAAAGTTTCTGCTGGAGATAAACTTACTGAAGGTACTATTTCTCCTAAAGAATTACTTGATGTAACAGATAGAGTTACAACTCTTAACTACATTCTTAAAGAAGTTCAAAAAGTTTATAAATCACAAGGTGTTGATATCTCAGATAAACATATTGAAATTATCTCATCTCGTATGATTAATAGAGTTAAAGTTGTAGATGCAGGAGATTCTTCATTAGTTGAAGGATTGACAGTATCAATGAATGAATTCAATGATGCTAATAAACCTGTAATCATGACTGGTGGAGTACCTGCTAATGCAAGACCAATTATCCTTGGTATTACTAAGAGTGCTCTTGAAACTGGTTCATTCTTATCTGCAGCATCATTCCAAGAAACTACTAGAGTATTAACTGATGCTTCAATCAGAGGTAAAGTTGATACACTTAAGGGTCTAAAAGAAAACGTTATTCTTGGTAAACTAATACCTGCTGGTACTGGATTCAGAGAATACAATAACGTTGGAATTGAACTTGAACATGAATTCTTAAATGATGACGCTTCAGAAGTTTTAGAAAATGAATTCTTAAACGATGAAGAAGAAATCGATTTAGAAGTTGTAGATACTGAAGAATAGTTAATAAAAAACCTTTAAAGCAATTTAAAGGTTTTTTTTATTATGTTATACTTATCATAGGTGATACTATGAATAAGGTAGTTATTATTGGATGTGGAAATGTTGGAATGAGTTATGCTTATTCACTTCTTAATCAAGATAATGCAGTTGATGAGTTAGTATTAATTGATTTAGATATGAATAGAGTCGAAGGAGAAGTAATGGATTTAAATCATTGTCTTCCTTTTGCTCCAAATAAAATGAAGATAAAGACTGGAACTTATAAAGATTGTAAGGATGCTACAATCGTAGCTATAAGTGCTGGTGCTAATCAAGCTCCTGGTGAAACTAGAATGGATCTTATTAGTAAGAACTCTAAGATATTTAAATCAATAGTTAGTGATGTTATGGCATCTGGATTTGATGGAATATTTTTAGTAGCTACTAATCCTTTAGATGTAATGACTCATTTAACTTATAAGTATTCAGGAATGTCTTCTAATAGAGTAATTGGTACTGGTACTACCTTAGATAGCGCAAGATTAAGATATTTAATCGGTGAGAAGTTACATATTAGTAATAAATGTATTCATGGTTATGTAATTGGTGAACATGGTGATTCTGAATTTGTTCCATGGAGTACTTTAAATATAGGTCCACAAAATATAAGTAAATATTTAACTAAGCAAGAGATGTCTCTGATTGAAGAAAGAGTAAGAACTGCTGCTTATGAAATAATTAATAAAAAAGGATTTACGAATTTTGGAATCGGAGTAAGTATGGTAAGAATTACTAATGCAATTCTTAATGATGAGCATGGAATACTTGCTGTATCTATTTATGATAAGAAACATGATGTTTATATTAGTTATCCTGCGATTATTGGAAGAAATGGAGTTGAAGATAATATAGCTATTAACTTAACTCAAAGAGAAACAGCTAAATTTAACGCTTCAATCAAAGTAATTAAGAATGCTATAAAAAGTATTAAGGAATAATGTTTGACACATTATTCTTTTTATTTTAAAATTAACTTTGTTGAAAGGATGTGTTGTTATGAATAGAGGAACTCCAGTTTTAGTTATTACTGGTTATTTAGGTTCTGGTAAAACAACTTTAATTAATAATATTTTAAAACAAAATAAGGATAAAAAAATTGCACTAATAGTTAATGATATTGGTGAAGTTAATATAGATGAAGAATTAGTTTTAAAATCAGGTTATATTAAACAAGAAGATAAGGGAGATGTTGTACCTTTATCTAATGGTTGTATTTGTTGTACTTTAAAAGAAGATTTAATGAAACAACTTACTACCTTAGGAACAAATCCTGATTTTGATTACATTATTATTGAAGCAAGTGGTATTTGTGAACCACTTCCAATTGCTCAAACTATTTCTATCATGGAACAAACTACTGAATCTTATGGCTTACCAAAAGTATGTTACTTAGATAATGTTTTAACTGTTGTTGATGCTAAGAGACTTGTTAATGAGTTTAATGCAGGTGATGCATTAATTAATAGCGAACATGATGATGAAGACTTAGAAAAACTATTAATTGAACAAATTGAATTCTGTAATCAAATTATGATTAATAAAGTTAGTGATGTTACTGAAGAAGAATTAGATACAGTTAAGGGAGTAATTGATGCCTTAAATCCATCTGCTGAAATTATTGAAACTGATTATTCTAAAGTAGAAAATGATATTATCTTAGATACTAAGAATTTTGATTTAGAAAAGGTTGAAACATCTGCAGGTTGGGTTGAAGCTATGGAACATCCTGAAGAACATGAAGATGGTGAAGCATATGAATATGGAATTACTACTTTTGTATTCTATAATAGAAAACCATTTAAATTAGATGCATTCCAAGATGTTATTGAAAAGTATTCTAATAATATAATTAGAGCAAAAGGATTCTTATGGTCTGAAGAAACTGATAATGAAACAATTATCTTTGAAAAGATTGGTAAAGAAAAATCTTTAAGATCAATTGGTCAATGGATTGTTGATATGCCAAAGAATGAACAAGAACAAATCTTAAAATATAATCCTGATGTAAGAGATGCTTGGGATCCTGAATTAGGAGACAAGATGAACAAGATTGTATTCATTGGTAGAAACATGGATAAAGATGCTATAATTGCAGATTTAGAAAATTGTCTATAGTTAAATATTTTTAAGTTATATTTTTCTTGATTTATTTATTTCTATTTTATATATTTAATTTGAAATGAAATGAGAGCAAAGGTGTATTGCTCTCATTTTTTGTTTTTAGAAAGGGGGAATAATTATGAGTTATGATTTATTAGAAGATAGTGATATTAAAAGTATGATTTATGTTTATAAAGGAATACAGGTTATGTTTGATAGTGATTTGGCAATTTTATATAATGTTGATACTAAGAGAATTAATGAAGCTGTAAAAAATAATCCTATTAAGTTTCCTGATAGGTATTTGTTTCGAATTACGGAAGAAGAGAGTAACTCTATGAAGTCGAAAATATCGACTTCAAAAGGTGGTTCAAGAAAAGGACATACTTTATTCACTGAACAAGGAGTTTATATGTTAGCTACAATTCTTAAATCTAATATAGCAAGTAAGATTACTTTAGAAATAATGGATACATTTGTTGAAATGAGAAAAATATTTTCTAATGAAAATATAATTATTAATCATGAAAAAAGGTTGTTAAAATTGGAGTCTATTTTTGATGATAGTAGGTTAAGTACAAATATTAATATGATATTTTTTAATGGTCAAATATATGATTCTTTTTCAGTTTTATTAGATATATTTAGCAAAAGCAATGATGAAATAATAATTATAGATAATTATGCTTCGAAAGAACTTTTTGATATTTTAAGAAAAATAAACAAGAAAATTATTATTATTTCAAAAAATATTAATAATGATTTGATTAATAAATATAAAGAACAATATGATAATATTTCTTTTATTTATAATAATTCGTTTCATGATAGGTTTATAATAATAGATAGAAAAATTGTTTATTCATGTGGCGCTTCTTTTAAAGATTTAGGAAAAAAATGTTTTGCAATTAATGAGTTTAATGATGATGAATATTTAAATAAAATTCTATCTATTATTAATGTATAGTTATATAAATGCACTTTAATGTGCATTTTTTTTATTTTATAATTAATTTAGGGTAGTGAT
>CAMKAT010000021.1 GCA_946410555.1 uncultured Caryophanales bacterium
TTTTTATATAATGTATATAGGGTAAAAGGTGATATTATGAAAAATGTTAGAGTAATAAGTATTATTTCTTGTATTTCTATATTTTTACTTACTTTAGCACTTGTAACTATTAATCAAACATTCTCATTTGATGAAGATAGTAAGAAATGGGATATTCATTTTGAAAGTGATAAAAGCGAAGTAATTATTAATGATTCTAGGGTAGACTACTATACAACATTAGAGTATGGAAAAACTTATTCATTATTATTAGATGTAGTTAATAATGGAGATTATAATGCTGAAATCTATGATGTTATTAAAAGTGATTTAGAAGATATGAAGATAGATAATAGTAGATATACTTATGATGACTTTATTACTTATAGTATTACCTATGATAAAGATTCAAATGTTAATTCTATTAAGAAACATGATAAAGTATCTACTTTTGATGCCCTTAAGAGTGGATCAAAGAATAAAATAAGAGTAGATGTAAGATTTGATGAAGATAAATTAAATGATGAAAAGAAAGAATTTCTTAATAATTATGATAATAAATTAAATATTAATTTATCTTTACAACTTGCTTATAAACAAGTTTAAAAAGGGTTGAGATTATGAGTAAGAATAAAAAGGTCTTTTATAGTGTAGTTATATTTATACTATTTGTATTATTTTGTTTAACTAGTTATTTATTAATTTATTTCTTTAGTAATAGAGATATTTCTATTACTAAGGAATATGTTAATGTAATAGATTCAGATTCTATTAATTATACTGTTAAATTAAAGGATAATGATTATATTAGTGATTCAAGTAAAGTAAGCGCTTACGCTACTGATATGCTTGATTATGTTAATATATTCTATAAGTTTAACTCAAAGTTTAGTGATAAAGTTAATGGAAATGTAACTGCTAAAGTTACGGGTACATTAATTGGTACTTCTAAAGTAGATGATTCTGTTGTTTTATATAATGAATATAAAACTTCTGAAGAAGCATTAACTATTAATGGAGAAATAATTAATTATAATAATGAATATAAATTAAATGTAAGAGATTTAAAGAAGATATATGATTCTTTTGTAGATGTTAATAAAGTAGATTTAAATGGATATATTAAGTTTGATGTAACATTTAATTATGATATGTATAATGAACTTATTAATGATTCTATAAAGAATACTGTTACTTTAAGTGTTAATATTCCTTTAGTTAATGAAACTAAGATTGAATGTAGTAAAACTTATGAAAGAAATAAAAATATTTATGCTAAGATGACTGATGAACAAAAACCATTATATTTAGTTATTTGTTTAGAGTTATTTGGTGTATTAGTTTTATTTGTAATTATATTTATATTACTAATTAATCAAATTAATACAAGTTTCAGTAGATATGAAAAGATGTTAGATAAGTTATTTAGATTAAATAGAAAGAGAATAGTTAAGATGAAAGCTCTTCCTGATTTATCTAATAGAAATGTAGTATTATTAAAATCATTTGATGAATTTGATAAGGTTTCTAAATATAAAAATATTAATTATGTAGAAATCATCCCTAATAAGTTATCAGTATTCTTTATGACTGATAATGATATTACTTATGTTTATAATTTTGATTCAAAAAAGGTGGGTAAATAAATGAAGAAAATTTTATTTCATGATGAAGTTAGAACAAAAGAAGAATTAATTAATAAAATTACTTCACTTGCAGATGCGCCAGAACTTAATGATGTTAAAATTGGTGTTATTTGTTTTATCTTTGATAAAGATGGAAAAGTTGTTTTAAATAGAAGAGGAGCTGGAGCAAGAGATGATATAGGTAAGCTTCAAGCTCTTGGTGGTTCTATTAATGATAGTGATCCAGATGACTTTAGACAATCAATGATGAGAGAATTAAAAGAAGAAGCAGGTGTTACTGATACTTCAATTGATTCTTTTGTTGGTTGTATTGTAGATTCTAAATATGATAAGAATGCTATGAAGATTATTGATTGGGTTATTCTTTCTTATGTTGGTCATACAGGTGAACAAGAATTAAGAAATATGGAACCTGAAAGAAGTATTGGATTTGAACACTTAGATATTAATAATATTGATTATAATGATTTAGGTGAAACTGCTGCAAGCTTCTTACAATATATTAAAGAAAAAGGGATTAGATAATGAAAATCTTTAAAAATGAAGATGGTACTTTAAAAACATTAAAGTTATCTATTTTTAATTTTTTCCTTACTTTAGTGATACTTGTATTGCTATGTCTTCCTGTGCTTTTAAAGGATAAGGCTGAATATACTAGTAAAACTACTACAACTACAACTGCCTCAGGTAATGAAGGTTTTAAAGTATGTAATGAGTGTAATATAGAGTTTTATTCTAAAAGTATTAATTTAAAATATGGAGAGAAAATCAAGATTAAAGATATTCTTGATTTAAAAGATGTAGCTATCTCGTATGTTAAGTTTGATACAGATGGTGAATATATAGAGAAAAAGTTAGTTGATGGTGATTACTATTTAGTTACAACTAATAGTGTTGGTGAAACTACTGTTAAAGCTACATATGATAAGTATGAAACTTCAATTAAAGTTAAAATAACTAGTGATAAGATTTTAAGTGCTAAATTTACTAAGAAGAATTATTATGTTAAGACACTTAAAGATCTAGAATTAGATATTGAAACTGAACCTAAGAATAGTGATTTAAGTTTAATTAAATATACTTCTTTAGATGAATCAGTTGTTACTTTCCAAAACAATAATAATACAGTGAGAGGTATTACTAGTGGTAAAGCTACAGTTAAACTTCAATATGAAGATATTAGTGATGAAGCTACTGTTTATGTTATGAATACTGATTTTACTATTAAAGTAAAAGCAGATGGAAAATATGAAGAACTAGAAGAATATAAATTAGATAAAATATCTAATGGACAAATAGTTTATATTCAAATTAAGATTGATGATACTAGTAATTATACTCAAGATGATGTTAAGGTTAATGAAGTAAGTAGTGGCTCAATAAGCACTAAAACATCATTTGATGAAGTATGGAGTGTTGATAATAAATCACTTATTTATAAAGCTGTATTAAGCTATGATCCAAGTAAAAATAGTACTGATAATTCAAGTATAATTACTTTTAAATTACCTGACAATTCTGAAAAGTCTGTAAGATTGTGTAAATAATATCGAATATCGATAATAAATTTGGCTGAATAGGACAAAAATAAGCGGAAAATCGTTATTTTTGTTGAAAATGGCCAATATTAATGTTACATTTTATATGTAGGGTACATCTCTACTAACAAATACTATAGGGAGGTATAAAATTATGTCAAAACCTGAATTAGTTGAATACGTAGCAGAAACTGCTAATGTATCAAAAGCTGAAGCTTCTAGAGTAGTTGATGCTGTTTTAGCTGGAATTACTGAAGGGCTTAAAAAAGATGGAAAGGTTGCTTTCGTAGGATTCGGAACATTCTCAAGCAAAAAGAGAGCTGCTAGAGAAGGAATCAATCCATTAACTAAAGAACCAATGAAAATTCCTGCAAAGAATGTTATCTCATTCAAAGCTGGAGCTAAATTAAAAGCTTCTGTAAATTAATTTAGATTAGGACTCATTTTTATGAGTTCTTTTTTTTGTTATGTTATAATTATTATGGGGATAGTATGAAAAAGAGAAAGAAACGTAGATTAAAAACTAGTGTTAAATTATTCTTTTTAATTCTAATTGTAGCCTTTATTGGTATTCATATTACTAAGGTTAAGTATGAAGAATATTTGTATACTAAGACTAGTGATTATGCTATTACTAACTTAGGATATACTGCGGAAGAATTAAATCTTTTAAATTCTAAACTTAGTGATAATGACAAGTGGCATGTTGCTAATGATATTGGCTATAATGAATTTTTAATAAATTTTGTTAAATGCAAATATTTCTTAGCAAGAAATATAGATGCTTATTTAAGTTTAACTGTAGATAAAGATGAAGACTTTTGGCATTATAAGAAACCTGAAGATTATAACTATGATGAACTTGTAACTAAAGTAAATGTTATGAGACATAATGAATACTATACTAATAGTGTTCCTACAAATATGTCTAAAGGATATGGAATTATTGCTAATAAATATCATTATTTAGGAGAAGATTATATTCCTGATGATCTTGTTAAAGTTGAAGGTAAATACCTATTTAGTTCTTCTAATAATATTCAAATAAGAAGTGAAGTATATGCTGCTTTTGAAGAAATGTGGAAAGCTGCAAAAGAAGAAGAAAACCATTATTTAGTTATAGAATCAGGATTTAGAACATATAAGTATCAAAAAGATATATATGATGATTATGCAAAGAAAAGAGGAGCAAGTTATGCAGACTCAATAGCTGCAAGACCTGGATACTCTGAACATCAAACTGGACTTGCTTTAGATATTTATTCTTGGAGTTGTAGTACAGCTAATGAATTTAAAAATACTAAAGTATATGAATGGTTAATTAATAATAGTTATAAATATGGATTTATTCTTAGATATCCTGAGAATAAACAAAATATAACTGGTTATAATTTTGAAAGTTGGCATTATAGATATGTCGGTAAAGATTTGGCTACTAAAGTGCATGATTCAGGACTTACTTATGATGAATATTATGCATTTTATTTAGAATAATAGAAAGGAGTTGAAAATATGAAGAAGAATACTAAAAAACAAGTTAAAGAGGATAATAATAAAGGATTAAAATTATTTGGTGCTTTAGTTAATCTACTTGGTATTGTTGGTTACTCTTTAGTTAATACTTATTATGCTTTAAAGTCAGTTGTAGCTATTAATAATGAAACACATCTATCTTTAAAAGAAACTGTTGATAGAGTAATTAAAGCTAATATGTTAGAAGCAACTTTTATTCTTGGTGATTTAGTTATATTTGAATTTATTAACTACTATTTATACTTAAATAAAAAAAGAGATATTCTTTTAGGCTTAGTTGCTTTTGAAGTAATAGCATTCTTTATTGCTTGTTATGAATTTGGTTTTGGTTATATATTATCCTATGCAGCATTAATACCTGCAGTAACAGGATTTATTAATTATTTAATTTTAGTCGATGAAGGTGAGTAAGAGCTCACCTTTTTATATGTAAATAGATATTCAATAAAAACAGTATTTATATTATAATTATGTTGAGGTGTATATCATGAGAGTAGTTATTACTGCCGGAGGTACAGGAGGACATATTTATCCTGCACTTGCTATTTTAGATAAGATTAAAGAAAAAGAACCAGATTCAGAATTCCTTTATATTGGTACTCATAATAGAATGGAAAAAGACATTGTTCCATCAAGAGGAATAAGATATGAATCAATTGAGATTTATGGTTTTAATAAGTCTTTAAAAAGATTAAAAGAAGATGTTATGGATGTTTATTTAATCCCTAAAGCTTTCTTTAGAGTTAAAAAGTTACTTAAAGATTTTAAACCTGATGTTGTAATTGGAGTTGGAGGATATGTTACTTATCCTGTTATAAGAGCAGCTCATTCTTTAGGTATTAAAACATTTATTCATGAACAAAATAGTATACCTGGTAAATCTAATTTAGCATTACAAAAATTAGTTGATTTAATAGGTGTAAGTTTTAAAGATTCTAAGAAATATTTTACTAAGACTAAAGTTGTAGTTACAGGAAATCCTTGTGCTACAAATGCATTAAATGTTAAAAAGATTAGTAAGACTGAATTTGGAGTTAAGAAAGACTCTAAGACTGTTTTAATAGTTAATGGATCTTTAGGAAGTGGTGCAATTAATACTAAGATGCTACCATTCTTAAAATCTATTAAAAATGAAAAATATGAAGTTATTTATGTAACTGGTAAGAATTATTATGAAGATTACTCTAAGAATAAATTCCCAGAGAATGTTCATTTAGTTCCATTTATTGATAATTTAGCAGGATTAATGAAAGATATTGATTGTATTGTTACTAGAAGTGGAGCTTCAACAGTTTCAGAAATCGAAGCATTAGAAGTACCTGCAATCTTTATTCCTAGTCCATATGTTGCTAATAATCATCAATACTATAATGCTTTATCAATTTTAAATTCTAAAGCAGGTTTAATGATTGAAGAGAAAGATTTAAATGAATCTAATTTAAATGATTTAATTAAATCTATTATTGAAGATGAAAAGACTACTAAATTATTTAAAAAGAATTTAAGTGAATTGGCTCATTTAGATTCTGCTGATATTATTTATGAAGAAATAAAGAAAATGATATAGAAAGGGTAATAGTATGAAAACTAAGAAAAGCAAGAAAAAACTAAAACTTAATCTTCCTAGAACTATAGTTTTTGTACTATTTATATATATCATTTGTTATACTTTATTTTCTTTATATAATGGTAAAGTAGTACATTATAATATCGAAGGTAATACAGTTTATAGTGATGCTTATATATTAAAGAAGTGTGGACTTGTAGATTATCCTCCGATACTTTCTATTAATAGAAGAAATATTAAGAAAACTCTTGAAGAAGATCCTTTAATTAGTAATGTAAAAGTAAGCTATGGATGGCATTTCTATTTAAATATTACTATTCAAGAGAATAGTCCTGTATTTATACTTAAATCATCAGGACAAGTAGTTTTAAAAGATGGTACTTTAATAGATAATAATAACTATTATGGTATACCAACACTTTTAAATGATACTCCAGTTGAGGTTAGAAACTTACTTGCAGATAGATTATCACAAGTTGATAGTGGTATTCTTTATTTAATTAATGAAATTAAATATGATCCAAGTTATGATTCTACTCATAGAGTAATTGATGAAAATAGATTTTTATTATATATGAATGATACTAATACTGTTTATATTACTGCAAGAAAAGCTAAAACATTAAATTATTATTTAACTATTATTGCTAATAATGAACTTAATGAAAATGGTACATTCTATTTAGATGGTGATGAAAATAACTATACATTTAAATCTTATTCATCAGTGAAGAGGTAAGTTATGATTAATGAAAAAATAAATTATGATAGATTAATGATGGAAGAAATTGAGTCACTACATGGAGAAAGAAAGAGTGTTCTTTTACATACTTGTTGTGGTCCTTGTAGTAGTGCTTGTATTGAAAGATTAAGAGAATATTTAGATGTTACTGTTTACTTTTATAATCCTAATGTTGAGCCTATGGAAGAATATTTAAGAAGAAAAGAAACTCAAATAAAACTTCTTGAAGAACTTGATATTCCTTACATAGATGCTGATTATGATAATGATTATTATAGATCTTCAGTTAAAGGATTAGAAAGTGAAAAAGAAGGTGGAGCTAGATGCCCTGTTTGTTTTAAGATTAGACTTAAAAGAACAGCTGAAGTAGCTAGGGAAAAAGGTTTTGATTACTTCTGTACTTCTTTAACAGTTTCTCCTCATAAGAATAGTGATATAATTAATAAAATAGGACATGCAATTGGAGAAAGTATTGGTATTAAGTTTTTATATTCTGATTTTAAAAAGAGAGAAGGATATAAGAGAAGTATTGAACTTTCTAAAGAGTATGACTTATATAGACAAGATTATTGTGGATGTTTATTTGCAAAGGATTGGAGTGAGTTAAATGAAAAAAAATAGTGGTCTTACATTAGCAGAGTTACTTGTTATTATTGTAGTCATAGGATTAATATTAACAATAACTATTACATCTATTAGTGCTGTATTAAAAGAAACTAAACATAATATTAAAGAAACTGAAATGAAGACAGTTTATGAAGGCTGTAAGAGTTATTTATCAGATGTAGTCGAAGGAGATAAGTCTTATAAATTTAATGGTGTTGATAAATCAGGTTATGCTTTCTTAAAACAATTAGTAGAAGCTTGTAATATTCCTAGAATGTGTGAAGTAACTGAAGCTGATGGAGTTTATACTGCTAAACTATTTGTTCCAATGACATTATTCAAAGAATATGTAGAAGCTGATAAATTTAACACTAGTAACTGTAGTACTGAAGCTACTATTAAGATTAGTAAAAATAGTTATGGTTATTATGAACTTAATAGTATAACAGTTGATAAAGATACTAATGTAAAAGCTGATACTTGTGTTAAATAATAGATATAGTTTTTAACTATATCTTTTTATTTTATGGTATACTAATTCTATGAATGAAAATGAAAGGTTTTGGTGATAAATATGGGTTTATTCCAAAAGTTTAAAGATATGTTTTCTTCTAAGAAACAAAGAGAAGAAGAATTAGAAGAAATGTTAGAAAATGAAACTGAAGAAGTTGAAGAAGACGAAGAGAAAACCGAAGAAGAGGTTGAAGAATCTACTGAAGAAGTTGAAGATGAAGAGATCGAAGAAACTTCTGATGAAGAAGAAGTAGATGAAACTGAAGATGAAGAATTCGTTGAAGAATCAGATGAACCTGAGGTAGAAGAAGTTCCAGATGAAGCTAAAGAAGAGACTCATGAGGAAGAACCTGAGGTTGAAGAAGAACCTGAAGAAGAAAAAGAAGAAGTAGTTGAAGAAGTAAAAGTTGAACCTAAAAAAGAAAAGAAGAAAAAAGGTTTATTTGGATTTAAGTTAAGTGAAAAAGATAAAGACTTACTTGCTTATGATAAAGGACTTGAAAAATCTAGAAAAGAATTTGTTTCAGAACTTTCTATCTTAGGTAAAAAGTTTACTAAAGTTAATGAAGAGTATTATGAAGAATTAGAACAACTTCTTATTAGTGCAGATATTGGTATTAATACAGTATTTAAATTCATGGATAGATTAAGAGATAGAGTTAAACATGAAAATATTACTGATACTAATTATTTAACTGAAGTTATCGTAGATGAGTTATTAATGATTTATGTTGAAGGATCTTCTTTAACTGATAAGATTAATATGGCAGAAGAAGGACCAACAGTTATTCTTATGGTTGGTGTTAATGGTGTAGGTAAAACTACTACGATTGGTAAACTTGCTCATAAATATATTAAAGAAGGTAAGAAAGTAATGCTTATTGCAGGAGACACATTTAGAGCAGGTGCTGTTCCTCAATTAGAAGAATGGGCTAATCGTACTGGTGCTTTATTCTTTGGTAAAGAAAACACTGATCCAGCTGGAGTTATATTTGATGGTTTAGTAAAAGCTAAAGAAGAAAAAGTTGATATCGTTTTAGTTGATACAGCTGGTAGACTTCAAAATAAAGTTAACTTAATGAATGAGCTTGAGAAGATTAATAAGGTTATTGGAAGACATGTTCCTAATGCTCCACATGAAACACTTTTAATCATTGATGCTACTACTGGACAAAATGGTATTAGCCAAGCAGAAAGCTTTAAAGAAATAACTAATATAACTGGTATAGTATTAACTAAGTTAGATGGTACTGCTAAAGGTGGTATAGTTCTAGCTATCAAAGAAAATGTTGGTATTCCTGTTAAGTTCATTGGTTTAGGTGAACAAATGGAAGACTTAAGAACATTTGATATTGAAGATTATATTTATGGTTTATTTAAGGATATGATGTAATATGGAAGAAACTTTATATTTAACTAATCTTTATGAATATTATAAAGAACTATTAACTGATAAAGAAAAGAAATACTTTGAAGATTATTATTATGAAAATCTAACTATGGAAGAAATCGCAGATGAAAATGAAATATCTAAAAATGCTATTTCTAAAACTTTAAAAGAAGTTAAAAATAAATTATTTGATTATGAAGATAAACTTAAATTACATTCTAATTATGATAAGATTAAATCTATCTTAAGTGATGAAGAGTTTAGTAAAGTTGAGAAATATATCTAATATATTTCTTTTTTTATGTTATATTATAAGTAAGGTGATAGATATGAATAAGATCTATAAAAGATTGTTATGTGTAATTACTTTATGCTTATTTTTTATAGGTACTTCTGTAAAAGCTGATGTTACTTGTAATTATAAGTATGATTTAAGTGGTTTTGGATGTTCTGCTAAAGGTACTTTTTATCTTAAATTTGATAGTAATAACAAGATTACAGTAGATCCATCATTAAAAACTAATCAAAATATTTTGGATAATTGTGGTAGATATTCTCTTTATAATTATGCAAGTAATGGTGAAAAATACATGAAAAATAATCATGCTTGTCCACCAGTTTATATTGAGAATCCTGGAACTGGTTCTGTTGAATTTCAAATAGGTGATGATTCATTTGCTGCTTCAGAATTTGCAGTTCAAGCAACAAATACTGGTTCAGAAGGTCTTGATAGTGGTTCTAATAATGGTGGTTCTGGTGGTGGTAGTACTAGTACAGGAGTTAATAGAGATGTTTGTAAGGTAACAGGAATTCCGATGCGTAATCAATCATGGACTATTGATATTGATTTTAAAATTGTTAATAGCAAAAATAAATTTGCTGTAAGTAGAAGTGGATATGCAAGCTCTGAAGCTTTTGTTGATGGTATTGCTTCAGTTAGTGGTTATACTTTCTATTTAGATCAAGATTTATGGGTACCTATATTTGCTCGTAATGAGTGCCCTGAAACTTTAAATTTAGCTTTATCTGAAAGTAGTAATACAACTGTTACTATTACAAATAAAACTCCAGACCCATCTTTAAATGGTTCTTATGATGTTAATACAGCTACTGAAATGCAAAAACAAAGAGAAGAAGAAAAAGTTAATAACGATTGGTTTAATGATTCAGGTAATGTTGGTGATAACTTCTGTAGCGAACCTGCAGTAAAGAATGTTCTTAGACTATTAGGATATTTCTTACTATTATTAAGACTTGCTGTACCTTTGATTATTATTGCTAAAGGAACATTCCTTTTCTATAATGCAGTTACTAAAGATTCTTCTGATGAATTATCTAAGAGTGCAAAAGAATTTGGTATTAAGATTGCTATTGGTATTGCAATATTCTTTATACCAACTTTAATATCTGCAGCTTTAGGATTATATTATGATTTTGCTAAAGTTGAAAAAGAATATACTATGTGTTCAACTTGTTTATTAAAACCTACGGATTGTGAGTAAAAAAGGTCATTATTAGTTTCTAATAATGATTTTTTTATGGTATAGTATAGGTAGGTGATTTTATGAAAAAATTATTTTACCTAATGTGTTTATGCTTTATAATGATTGGACTATTCTTTAGTGCTATTCCAGTTAGTTTTGCTGAAATTGATGGTTCTGGTTTTTTAGATGATTATGTAGGAACTAATAGTGGGTCTAACACTGGAAGTGATACTAGTAATTCTGGTTCTTCTGATTTTAATCCTGCTCAAGATATGAGAGATATAATTAATCAAGAAAAGGGAATTGATCCTAATGCTGATTATTATAGTGCTAGCGAAGATATAAAAAAACAAGTGCAAGAAGCTTATAGTAAACAAGCTGAAACTAACTCTAGCGAAGATACTAAAACTAGGGAAGAAGAAGTTGTTAATAATGATTGGTTTAATGATTCAGGTAATGTTGGTGATAATTTCTGTAGTGAACCAACAGTTAAAAATGTATTAAGATTTTTTGGATATTTAATTCTTATATTAAAACTTGCAGTACCAATGATTATTATTGCAAAAGGAACATTCCTTTTCTATAATGCAGTTGTTAGTGATAAAGGTGATCAACTTTCTAAGAGTGCAAAAGAATTTGGTATTAAAGTAGCTATAGGTATTACTATATTCTTTATACCTACATTAATATCTGCTGCTTTAGATTTATATAATGGTTTTAGTAAGGTTGAATCTGAATATACAACTTGTTCAACTTGTCTTTTAAAACCAGGAGAATGCTAAAATAAAAACTTCACATTTGTGAAGTTTTTTTATTTAATCTAATTCCAATAGAAATATATGTATATATCATATTTGCTATTGCTGTTATAATAGCGAAACAAATAATAGTACTTGTATGTAATATAGTATGTTTTGGATTACTATTTATAAAGCTTAATACTATGATAAATGGTATTAAACCTAATATAAAAGAAATAATTGTATATTTAATTCTTATCATATTCTTCATATTATTTATTTCCTATCCTATATAAATAATAACAAATAAATGATAAGTTGTCTAATAAAATAAAAAAGCAATCCGAAGATTGCTTAATCGTCTAAATGGTGGAGGACACGGGACTCGAACCCGCGACCCTCTGCGTGCAGGGCAGATGCTCTAGCCAACTGAGCTAATCCCCCATCGACATGTATAACTATACCATAAAAAATTGGTGTATGCAAGTTTTTTTTAACATTAATTGAATAAAAATTTTTCCTTATATTTATTGTTATTTATTTTCTTTTATTTTATACTATTTATGATAGGAAAGTAGGAGATTTACTATGCAATGCAATCATTGTGGTAAAATTGTTCCTTCCACATCAAAAATATGTATGTTTTGTAATCAAGAGATAGATCCTAATGCAAAGTATATTCCGCCAGAAGAAGAAAGCTTAGGTTCTATTGATAACACTGATTATGATACAAAATTAAATTTTAAAGTAGTTAATGATTATTTAAAAAATCCAATGAATAAAAAGTATGTTTATGCTGGAATTGGAGTTATAGTTGTTTTCGTTATTATTTTTGTATTATTAATCATGAGTGTATTCAGAGGTAAAGATGCTTCTCGTGAAGTTTTCTTAAAAGTTCTTGATGAAGTTAATACATATCTTGATAGTAATGTCTTTTATAAGAATGGACATACTGGAAGTGCATCAGTTGAAATTAAATATAATAAAGACATAGATTATTATTTATCTGGTGATTATGTATTTGATCCAATTAATAAGTATTACTACTTTGGTGGTAACTTTGATGGTAAATACTCAAGTAGTGATATTAAGATTGATAGTAAAGAACTTCCTATTAATGTTTTAATTAGAGAAAATAGTTTTTATATTGAAAGTAATGAATTAAGTGAACAAGTTTTCTATTCTGATATTTCATTAATAAATGAATTCTTAAATCTAAAAGGATATGATATGGATAAACTTGAAGATTCAGTTTATGATTCCTTAGTATCTACTTTAAAGAGTATGTCATTTAAGAATAAATCAGAAAAGATTAATTTCAGAGGAAAATCTGTTAATGCTCAAAAAGCATCACTTGTATTAGATAGTTCTAATATGTTAAAGTTCTTAACTAAATTCTTAACAGAGTTAAGTGAGTCTACTAAATTTGTTAATCAATTTGGGGCTATTAAGAATATGGATAAAGATCAAACTAAAACATATTTAAAAGATTTAATTAAAACATATGAGTATAAATATGGTAGTACTAATAAAGATGTATTAACTATAGATATTTATTATTCTAAAAAGACTGTTTATAGAATAAGTGCTACTGAAGAATCAAATGGAGAAAAGAAATTATATCAATTAGATATAAATGATGGTGCTTATTATTTTGATTATTTTAAAAATGATACTAATATTTATTCTGGTTCTTTAAATTCTACAGTTAAAGAATTAACTAATAAATATCATGGAGAAATAAATATAACATTTGATAGTGATTCATATTTAACTGATATTAAGATTAAATATGATGATGATAAAAAAGCTTCTTATAAGAAAAAGAATTATGAAGAAGTATATGATTTAGCATCGCTAAGTGATGAAGAATATGAGGGTATTAAAAATAAGTTTACAACTTTTGTTAGTGAGACAAAGTATTTAGATAAGTTTAGAAAATTATTCTTATCTGATTGCTCTAGTGATTTAGAATGTAATTGTTCTGATTTAACATGTAGATGTCAATTAAATGATATTTATATTACATGTCCAGCAAAAGTTATTAATAAATAGGAGGAAAACAAAATGAATGAAAATAACACAAATTTAGAAAACAACGTAAATGTTAATCCACAACCGGTTGATTTAAATCCACAACCAATTAGTGAAACACCTGTACAACCTGCACCAGTTGAGATGCCTACACCAGTAGTAGCTCCTACTCCAGTTGCACCTGTTGCTCCAGTAGCTCCAGTTACACCGGTTGAAACTCCTGCACCTGTTGCTCCAGTTACACCTGCACCTGTTGAAGCACCTGCATCAGTTGAAGCACCAGCTCCAGTTGTAGCACCAGCTCCAGTTGAAGCACCAGTACAACCTGTTGCAGAACCAACAGTTACTTCACCAAATCTTGAAAGTGCTTCAATGAGTAATCTTGCACCTGTAGTAGAAAATCCTACTAATGTAAGTGCTCCACAAGATAATAATAATGTTGAACAAATTGCTCAAGGTATTCAAAATGGATCATTTGTTAATGCTGTTACTGATCCTAATGAAATGATTGGAGCTAAGATGGGATCATCTGCTGATACTTTAGGTGAAGAAAAAAAGAAAAAAGGTAAAAAGAAAGTTGTAGTATTAATCGTAGTATTACTTATCCTTGCTATCTTAGGAGGAGTTGGATACTTTGGTTACCAATATGAATTTAAATCTGCTGATAAAAGAGTTAATGCATTATTTGATAAAGTAAATAGTTATGTTAATCCTTTATTAAAAGATTTTGAAAAGAAAATTGGAGACTATGATATTGATGCTAATTTAACAGTTGGTACTGATAAAGCTCAAATTCATTTAAGTGGTAATTATGCATATAATCTTGAAGATTATGTATATTTAGATACTACTATTGATAAGATTTACTATAATGAAGATTTAATAGATAAAACTCCAATTAAATTAAATGTATATTTAAATGATGATAAATTATATTTAAAAGCTGAAGATATTTTAGCTAAATATATTTATATTGATGTTGATGGTTTAGATGAAGTAATGAATAATGTTAAACAAAATGAAGTTAATTATTCTGCTATCTATACTTCAGTTATGAATGCCTTAAAAGTTTCTATTAATAAATATTGCTTAAGCCAAACAGTTGGTAAAGCTACAGTTGATGGTAAGAGTACAACAGCTAATATTGTTACTGTTACAATTAATAAAAATAATTACAAATCTATTATTGGAAATATGCTTACTGTTTTAGCAAATAATAATACATTTGTTACTAATGTTGCTAATATCGCAGGTAAGTCTAATGATGAAATTAAAAAATCTTTAACTGATGCTAAAGAAGATTTAAATAATGATACTGTTGAATTTGATGGATCAGTTATAGTTAAAGTTTATACTAAAGTAATTGGTTCTGAATTATTAGGAATTGATGTATTAACTACTGATGATGGATCATCTACTAATTTATACATTGTTCCTACTGGAAGTGATTCTTATAAAGTAAAAACTACAGTTGATGGAAAAGATGTTTCTAATTTAACTTATGGTATTTCTAAAACTAATAGTGCAGGTAAAACTTCTTATGTATCTACAGTTAAAGGTGATGCTACTGTTAAAGATTCTGAAGGAAAAGATACAGTATATCAATTTGATACTAAATTTACTTATAATATCAATTTACAATATCAAGATGATAAACCTGTTGTAAGAGATGCTGTTAGTTATGAAAACCTAACTGAAGAAGATTATTTAGATATAGTTACTAATGCTACTACTAAATATGGTTTAATTGGTACTTATATTGCTGAATTCCTTGGATTAGATGATTCAATGGAAGATACAACTACAGATATTCCTTTAAATTAAGCTTTAGTTTAACTAAAGCTTTTTTTATTTGGTATAATATCTAAAGAGAGGTAAATGTTATGTATGCAGAAGTATTAGTACAATATGGTTCTAAATCTTTAGATAGAGTTTTTACTTATAAGATTCCTGATTCTTTAGTTGATAGAATTAAAGTAGGAATGAAAGTAAGTATTCCTTTTGGTAATCAAAGTATTAATGGATTTGTTCTTAATATTGTTGATACTACTTCATTAGATAATCTTAAAGAAATTAAAAATATAATAAGTGAAAACTATTATTTAAATGATGAACTTATGGAGTTAGGTAAATATATTAAATCTAAAACTTTATGTTCACTAATTACTGCATATCAAACTATGATGCCTTCTTCTTTAAAAGTAAATAAATCTAAAGAAGATTATTCTAAATACGATGTATATATAAAATTAATTGATGATGAAGATAAAATTAATGATTATATTGCTACTCATTTAAGAGCACATGCTCAGATAGATATAATTAATAATCTTAAAGGAAAAACTATTCTTAAAAGTGAATTTAATACATCTACAGTTAAAAAACTAATTGAAGAAGGAATAGTTCTTGAAGAAAAACAAAAGAAGTATAGAATTAATCCAACTGATAAAAAACATAATGGAGTTATTCTTAATGATGAACAACAAGCTGCTTCTGAAGAAATAAAGAAACATTTAAATGAATATATTACTTATCTTTTATATGGAGTAACTGGTTCAGGTAAAACTGAAGTTTATATGGATCTTTGTGATGAAGTTATTAAGAATGGCAAGAATGTAATTATGTTACTTCCTGAGATTACTTTAACAAGACAAATGATTCAAAGATTCTATGATAGATTTGGTCGTGATGTTGCTATTATTCATTCATCTTTAAGCGATGGTGAAAAGTATGATGAAACATTAAAAATTATTAATAATGAAGTTCATGTTGTTGTAGGAACTAGAAGTGCAATATTCTCTCAAGTTAAGAATTTAGGATTAATTATTATTGATGAAGAACATTCTCAAACATATAAACAAGATACTAATCCTAGATATCATGCTTTAGATATTGCTAAATGGAGATGCGAAAGAAATAAATGTCCACTTATTTTAGGAAGTGCAACTCCTTCTTTAGAATCATACGCAAGAGCAGAAAAAGGAGTATATAAATTACTTACTTTAACTAAAAGAAATGGTAATGCTACATTACCTAAGATATCTATCATTGATATGAGAGATGAATATAGAAAAGGTAATAATATTATTAGTACTGATTTAGGTATAAAGATAGATAATGCTTTAAGAAATAAAGAACAAGTAATGTTATTTATTAATCGTAGAGGATACTCAACAGTAGTTAATTGTTCTAGTTGTGGATATACCTATAAGTGCCCTCATTGTGATATTACACTTACATATCATAAGACTACTAATAAGTTACAATGTCATTATTGTGGTTATACTACTTTTAAGACTGATACTTGTCCAGAATGTCATGAAAAAGCCATTATGTCTTACGGATTAGGTACTGAACAAGTTGAAGACTTTATTAAGGAACAATTTCCTTCAGCTAGAGTGGTTAGAATGGATTTAGATACTACTTCTAGAAAAGGAAGTACTGAGTCTATTATTAAACAAATAGAAAATCATGAAGTTGATATTATTATTGGTACTCAAATGATTTCTAAAGGCTTAGATTTTCCTAATGTAACATTAGTTGGTGTTATTAATGCTGATGATTCACTTAATATTCCTGACTTTAGAAGTGGAGAAAATACTTTTAGTTTAATATCTCAAGTATCTGGAAGAGCAGGAAGAAGTGAAAAATCAGGAGAAGTTATTATTCAAACCTATAATAAAGATACTGATACTTTAAAATATATTTTAAATAATGATTATATTGGCAATTATAGAAATGAAATGAAAATAAGAAAGATACTTAAATATCCTCCTTATTACTTTATAACTTCAGTTAAAGTTAAATCTAAGAATTATGAAAAGTTAAAAAATGAAGTAAATAAAATTGCTACTTTTATTAGAACTCATATAGATAGTAATTCTATTTGTTTAGGACCTACGACATGTCCTATATTTAAAGTTAATAATGTATTTAGATTTCAAATAATCATTAAATATAAAAGAGATTCTAGATTAGAAAATACATTAAGATATTTAGATGAAGAATATGCTTTAAATAAAGATATTTCTTTAGAGATAGATGTAGATCCAATTAGAATCTAGATTATTGTATTTTTAAATAATTGTTGATAGAATTTATATAGAATATGAGGGGATTATAATGAATGATTTTTATACATTTTTTATAAATAGTGATACTGGGATAGTTTTATTTAAATTACTATTAAGTTTAATACTTGCTGGTATTATTGGTATTGAAAGAAGTGCTATGAATAAACCTGCTGGTTTTGGTACTTTTGCAATCCTTGGAGTATCTGCTTGTTTAGTAGTTATTGCTAGTAACTATTATGCAGATATGTATAGTATTGATGCTGCAAGAATACCTGCACAAGTATTAGCTGGTATTGGATTTATTGGTGCAGGTACAATACTTAGAAATGGTTATAATGTTAAAGGTATAACTACTGCTGCTGGTATATTTGCAGTTACTTGTATTGGTATCGCGGTAGGTATTGGTTGTTATATACCTGCAAGTGTTGCAACATTAATTATTTTCTTACTTATTTCTTATTCACATTACATTACTGATAATATTGAATTATTTAGTACAATGACTTTAAGAGTTACTGTTGATAAGATTAGTAATGAAGGAGATTTATTAAAGAAACTTGATGATTTCTTTAAAGAAAAAAAGATAAATGTTTTATCTATTGCTAATAATAGTAATTTAAAAGATGGTAAGATATTTGAATATATTATTAGTTTTAATAATAAGAAAATATCTAAAACTGAGATTATTGCAACGTTAATTACATTTGATGATTTATCAAATGTTGAGATATCACAAGATTAATACTTGAAAATACGATTTTTTGTGCTATAATTTCATTTATGAAGTGATGACGGGCTTGGAAACCCAGAGCTATATAGAACCACAAAGAGAACAAAGCATGGTGGAACAGCGACAAAAAATCGCCCATGCGCTTATGTTCTCTTTTTTTAATTTTTGGAGGTATTTATGAGAATATTTATTGGTTGTTCTGCGAAAGACACAGTTCCATTAGATTATAAAGTTTTAGCTTCTGATGTTTCTACTATGCTTGCTAAAAGAGGAGACAAATTAGTCTTCGGTGGCTTCGAAGGTGGAATGATGGGAAAATGTTATTACACTTTCAGATATGAAGGAGCAAGAGTAAAAGCTATCGCTGATGTAACAGATGCTGAAATGGTTGATGGACTTGATTTAGATGCATCTGAGATCACTTTAAATACATTTAAAAGAACTGAAGCTTTATTTGAATCAAGTGAAGCTATCTTACTTTTACCTGGAGGAATAGGGACATTTAGAGAATTCTTCGCAATGATTGATGAGAAGAGAACTAAAGGCTATGATAAACCTATTATTTTATTTAACTATAATAAGTTTTTTTCTCCACTTTTAAATGTATTAACAAAATGCTATGAAGATGGTTTTGTTAGTAAAAAAGATTTAAGACTATTTGATGTAGTCAGTGATATTAAGAGTTTAGAAATGTATCTTAATAATTTAGAAAGGAAGTAATTAATATGGCAAAAAGTATGGAAGAATTAGTTAATTATTGTAAACAATATGGTTATATATTCCAAGGAAGTGAAATCTATGGTGGTTTAGCTAACTCTTGGGATTACGGTTCATTAGGTGTTGAACTTAAAAATAATGTAAGAAAAGCTTGGTGGAAAAAATTCATTCAAGAGAATCCTTATAACTTTGGATTAGATGCTGCAATTATAATGAACCCTGAAGTTTGGGTTGCATCTGGACATGTTGCTTCATTTGCGGATCCATTAATCGATTGTAAATCTTGTAAGGCAAGACATAGAGCTGATAAGTTAATCGAAGAATTTACTCAAGGTGAAGAAACTGGTGACGGTTGGGAAAATGAAAAATTAGAAAACTTCATTAAGGAACATAATATTGCTTGTCCTAAATGTGGTAATCATGATTTTACTCCAATTAGAAAGTTTAACCTTTTATTTGAAACTCATATGGGTGTTACTGAAGATACTAAATCTACAGTTTATCTAAGAGGAGAAACTGCTCAAGGAATATTCGTTAACTTTAATAATGTTCAAAGAACAATGAGAGCTAAATTACCATTTGGTATTGGACAAACTGGTAAAGCATTTAGAAATGAAATTACTCCAGGTAACTTCACATTCAGAACTAGAGAATTTGAACAAATGGAACTTGAGTTCTTCTGTAAACCAGGAACTGATTTAGAGTGGCATAAGTATTGGAAAGAATATTGTATTAATTTCTTAGATGAACTTGGTTTATCTAAAGAAAACTTAAGATATAGAGATCATAAACCTGAAGAATTAGCATTCTACTCTAAAGCTACAACTGATATTGAATACATGTTCCCAATGGGATGGGGTGAACTTTGGGGTATTGCTGATAGAACAGATTATGACCTAGGTGTTCATCAAGATCATTCTAAGACTGATATGAGATATTTCGATCCTGATACTAATGAAAAATATTTACCATATGTTATTGAACCATCTGTAGGTTTAGATAGATTAACTTTAGCTTTAATTAATGAATCATACAAAATGGAAGAATTAGAAGATGGAACTACAAGAGAAGTATTTAAAATACATCCATTCTTAGCTCCAATTAAAGTTACAATTTTACCACTTGTTAAAAAGATTCATGGTGAAAAAGCTCAAGAAGTTTATAGAGAATTATCTAAACATTTCATGGTTTCTTATGATGAATCTGGTAATATTGGTAAACGTTATAGAAGAGCAGATGCAGTTGGTACTCCATTCTGTTTAACTATTGATGATGAAACTATGAATAATGGTACTGTAACTATTAGAAATAGAGATACTATGGAACAAATTACTTTAAAACTTGATGAAGTAGTTGACTATGTTAATAAAAATATTGAGTTTTAATTATTAATTTAATAAAATAAGTGTAGAGGAGCATTATCAACATAATGCTATCTCACATTTGTGGATGGCATCAGTTATGGACTGATGCTTTTTTTATTAACCAAAACCCCCATGCTTTGTTCGATCTAAGTACTACTTAAATACTATTAATA
>CAMKAT010000022.1 GCA_946410555.1 uncultured Caryophanales bacterium
AAAGAAAGACGAAGAACAAGAGGAGTAAATTAATACTGTTTACTAGGGATGAGTACTCATTGGACTGGAAGGTACTCTTAAATAAGTTAATTGAATGTAGCTTGGGAGTCGTTATATTGAAATAGTAGTAAATATAAACGAGTAATACGCGTTAAGTATTTTGAGAAGTAATTAAAGTGGTACCACGATCCAATCGTCTTTATGATGATTGGATTTTTTTATTTAAGGAGAATAGAAATGGAAGAAGCAACAAAGATTTTTAATAATTATTATAGTAATTTTGATAGTTCTCTAGATGGTGTTTCTAGAAAGTATGATCATACATTTCGAGTCGTAGAATATGCTGAAAAAATTGCTAAAAGTTTAAATTTTAGTAATGAAGATTATGAACTAGCACTTAAGTGCGCTTTATATCATGATATTGCTAGATTTAAACAATGGAGTGAATATAATACTTTTGAAGATGCTTTATCTTTTGATCATGGAGATGAAGGAAAAAGAATCTTAAAGGAATTAGGAATTGATGATGAAATAATTTTATTATCAACAAGAGTTCATAATAAGATTTCTGTTCCTAAGGAATTTGATGAAAGAACTAAAGTATTCTGTGATATTACTAGAGATGCAGATAAACTTGATAATTTATGTATTAAGTTTCCTAAGCTTGATAAAGATTATGAAGTTCCAGAAGAAGCTATTAAATCTGTTTTAAATAAAGAGATGGTAAAAAATAATGAAAAATATGATGATAATAATTTATTTCATATTTTAAGAGAAATAGCATTTATATTTGATTTAAATTTTAAAGAATCTTTTAGAATTATAAAAGAAGATGGATGTTTAGAAAGAAGATTAAATCTTCTTAAAGAAGCTAATTTAAAAGATTTTGATAAGATTAGTGAAGTTATAAATAAATTTGTAGAAGAAAGGTTAAGTGAATAATTATGTTAGAAACTAAATATGATTATAAAAAAGTTGAAGAAAATAAATATAACACTTGGAAAGAAAAAGGATACTTCAATTGTGGTGATAAAAGTAAAGATCCATATTGTATAGTAATTCCACCTCCAAATGTTACAGGTAAATTACATATTGGACATGCTTATAATGTAGCCATTCAAGATGCAATTATAAGATATAAAAGAATGCAAGGATTTGATACATTATGGCTTCCAGGTATGGACCATGCTGCTATTGCAACTGAAGCAAAAGTAGTTGCTAAGTTAAAAGATCAAGGTATTAATAAATATGAATATGGAAGAGATAAATTCCTAGAAGCTTGTTGGGATTGGACTCATGAATATGGTGGAGCAATCAGAGATCAATGGGCTGCTATGGGTGTTTCTGTTGATTACAATAAAGAAAGATTTACTTTAGATGAAGGTCTTAATAAAGCAGTTACTAAAGTATTTGTTGATTACTATAATAAAGGATTAATTTATAGAGGAGAAAGAATTATAAATTGGGATCCTGCTGCTAAAACATCTTTATCAAATGAAGAAGTTATTTATTCTGAAGAAAAGAGTGCTTTCTATCATTTAAAATATAAAATCACAGGTACTGATGAATACTTAGATGTTGCTACTACTAGACCAGAAACTTTATTTGGTGATACTGCAGTTGCTGTTAATGCTGAAGATGAAAGATACAAAAAATATATTGGAATGACTGTTGAACTTCCATTTATGAATAAAAACATTCCTATCATTGCAGATGAACATGCAGATATGGAAAAAGGAACTGGTGTAGTTAAGATTACTCCTGCTCATGACCCTAATGACTTTGAAGTTGGTAATAGACATAACTTAGAAAGAATTTGTATCATGAATGATGATGCAACTATGAATGAAAATGTACCTGCTAAATATCAAGGTATGACAAGAGAAGAATGTAGAGAAGCTGTTCTTGAAGACTTAAAGAATCAAGATTTATTACTTGAAATTGAACCATTAGTTCATGAAGTAGGACATTCTGAAAGAACTGGTGTAATGGTTGAACCTATGATTAAGAAACAATGGTTTGTTAAGATGAGAGGTTTAGCTGATAGAGTATTAGATAATCAAAAAGATAGTGAAAAGAAAGTTAACTTTGTACCAACTCGTTATGAAAAGACTATGAATCATTGGATGGAAATTACTTATGACTGGTGTATTTCTAGACAATTATGGTGGGGTCATAGAATTCCTGCTTGGTATAGAGGAGAAGAAGTATATGTAGGTATGGAAGCTCCTGAGGGTGAAGGATGGATTCAAGATGAAGACGTTCTAGATACATGGTTCTCAAGTGCTTTATGGCCATTCTCAACTTTAGGTTGGCCAGAAGAAACTGAAGATATGAAGAGATACTTCCCAACTGATTGTTTAGTAACTGGTTATGATATTATTCCTTTCTGGGTTAATAGAATGACTTTCCAATCACTTGAATTAAATGGTGTAAGACCATTTAAAGATGTTATTATTCATGGTTTAGTTAGAGATATCCAAGGAAGAAAAATGTCTAAGTCTTTAGGTAATGGTGTTGATCCATTTGATATGATCGAAAAATATGGTTGTGATGCATTAAGATATTATTTAAATACTGATTGTGCATTTGGAACTGACTTAAGATTCGATGAAACTAAGATGGCTTCAACATGGAATTATATTAATAAGATTTGGAATGCTTCAAGATTCGTATTAATGAATATCGAAGATTTAAAAGAATTAACTTTTGATAATTTAACTAATGAAGATAAATGGATTTTAACTAAATATGAAAATATTGTTAAGTCTTCAATTAAACATATGGATAAATATGAATTTAACTTATTTGGTACTGAAACATATTCATTTATTTATGATGATTTCTGTAGTAATTATATTGAATTTGCTAAGTTTAATAGTGAATCTAATACTACTAAGTCTGTTCTTTGTTATGTATTAACTGGTATCTTAAAATTATTACATCCATTTATGCCATTTGTAACTGAAGAAATTTATCAAATGTTACCAATCAAAGAACAAGAATCTATCATGATTTCTGAATATCCTAAATATGATAAGAATTTCGTATTTAAAGATGAAGAAAAAGCAGTAGAATCTAAGATTGAATTTATTAAAGCTTTCAGAAATGTTAAGACTGAAAATAACATTCCTAAGGATGCTAAAGTATTAATTAATACTGATGATGAAATTATTATTAAGATGCTTAAACTTCAAGATGTAAGAGTAGACTCTGAGGTAAATATTAAAGCTTATAATGTTTCAGCTGATGATTATAAAGCTACTATCTTCTATGAAAAAGAAGAAAGTGCTGAAGATTTAGCTGCTAAACAAAAACAAATTGATGATTTAAAAGCATCAATTGCAAGAAGAGAAAAACTATTATCTAATGAAAACTATGTAAATAAAGCACCTGCTAATATAGTTCAAATGGATAGAGAAAAACTTGAAGAAGAAAAGAATAAATTAGCTGAATTATTAAAGTAAATTAAAAGAGATTATATTAAATAATCTCCTTTTTTATTGGTTTATTATTAAGTTCAAAATCCATTACATTTTCACTTGTTAATTGATCATAAATAGATGCAGCTTTTAGTTCATAATCTTTGATGATTGAATCTAAATGTGTATATTTAGTTACAAGTGGAATGTCTAATTCTTTCTTAATTGAATTTAAGTAAATAGATCCATCTTCACTAAATCCTAAAAGTCTTATGTATTCTGGATTTGTTATTCTTAATCTATCTTCTTTAGTATATCCAATTAAGATATGTATAAACATTCTCATTAATCTATTATAGGTATATCTTTTTGTTTTTATTTTTTCGATTAGTTCATTAATTGATGAAACTTCATTAATTATTTTTTTAAGTTTATTATCTATACCTTCATCAACAGTTAAGTAGTTATCTAAATTATCATCTGATAATATTTTATATTTTAATAATTGAAATAATAAATCATAATTTATATTTACTATTTTTCCTTCAGGAATATATTTAGTAATATCTTCATTATTATTTAATCTTTCTCTGATGTTAGAAGCACTTACTATTGAATCATTTAATTTATTATCATGATAATCATTAGTTCTTTTTAGTGTTATTGGTTCAATATCATATTTATTTTTCAATATAGCTTTTATATATGAAACTCCAAGTAAATCATTAGGTGAAGTAAGTTCAATTCCAATTGCTTTATTTAAAGCGGTAGGATAATTAAGTCCTTTATTTAAGTATGATTTTAATTTAGAATCAAATCCAGGTTCTAATTGTTTTGAAGCAACTGATTTAAGTATATTAATATCATTTGATTCAGATCCAAATATTAGTTTTTTTACTTTTAATTTGTTAAGTATGTAAAGTGAAGCACTAGCGAAAGTATCTGCAGAATTACTACCAAATACGAATGGAAGTTCTATTACTAAATCAGTTCCATACTTAAGTGCTAATTCAGTTTTTTCTTTCTTAGTTTCTAAGGAAATAAGGCCTCTTTCTAAGAAATAGCCATTAAGAATAATTACTATTTTTGAGTTAGGATATTGTTCTTTAACTTTATTTAACATATATAAGTGTCCATTATGAAATGGATTATATTCTACAATTATTCCTATTGTATCCATGTACTTTCACCTCGAATTCATGTATAATATATCATGAAAGATTGGATATGTAAAATAATCAAAAGGGCTGATAATATGAAGAAATTAAATATATATTTCATTCATTCTGATACATCTAACTATAACGATTTAATATATTTACCTGTATTAAGTAGTAATATTCTTAGTCATCATAATTTATTATTTCCTAATAGTGAAGATAATAAAAATGTTTATTATAAAGATATGATTAATAAAGCTGATATTATTGTAGTTGAATTAACTGATCCTGATGTTACTTTTAACATGGAATTAAAACAAGCAATTGTATCAGGTAAACCAATCTTAGCTTTAGCTCAAAAGTCTAAAGGATTTGATCAAAGATATCAAAGTTTATTAAAGAATGTAATTGGCTATAATAATAAAGAAGAATTTAAATATTTTGTTGAAACATTTGCTAAGAGCTATGAATCTGGGGAAAACTTAAATTCTAAAGATTCTACGGTAGTTTTAGGAATGCTTAATTAAGGTGAATATATGAAAGAAAGTAGTAAAAATATAACTATATTTATTTTATTAATTATATTCGTTGGTTTATGTTATTTATTATATTATTCAATTTCTTATCAAAAGAAATTAAATAATGAAGAACCTGTTATTAATAATAGATATGATTCTAAGATATTAAATTTTGATATTAATTCTAAATCTATTAAAGTTAATTTAACTGAAAATATTGATGGCTTAGAATTAAGTGTTAATAAGAAAAAAATTAGTACTTATAAAGATGGTAAAGTTTCAAATAATAATACTTTTGAAGTTGTAGAATATGATAAAGAATATTTATTTATAAATATAAAAAGTGACAATGGAGATAAACCAATTTTAATTAATGAAGAAGGACTTATTGTATATGAGTTTGATACATTTATTTATAATGGTTTATTCGGAGTTTTTAAGGATGATGAAAGTCATGAAAATTTCTTTATTCAAGATAAAAAAGTTTATTTATTTTCTGAATTAATTGATACTGATGAAGTAGAAAATAGAGAAGAGTTTTCAAGAAAAAATATGTTAGATTTTGTTGATGGAAATTTTGTTATAAACTTCATAGAATTTGCACATGGAAAATATATTTAAAAGAACTATAAAATAGTTCTTTTTTCGTGCTTTTTTCTAGTTATTTACTATATAAAATTGTCGTTATATGGTACAATTTATTTAGAATAGTGAGTATAGGTTTATGAAGAAATTAATTAACAATATAAAACTATTATTTTTTGTATTTTTAATTACTTTTTTATGTGGAATAAACTCAGTTAAAGCTATAGATTATATTGATGGTGGTACTGCTGGTGGAATTCTTGAATGGGGATTCTCTCATAGTAAAGTTACTACTGGATATTATAATATTACTGTTAATGGAATAACTTATCCTTTCCATGTTTATACTTATCAAGGAAATACTGTATGGTCTTCAGGTATGACATTTGGAGATTCTAATGATATTGGTAATGCTAGTAGAAATGCTGTTAATGGTATTCTTGTTATCGTTGATGGTGATTTAACAATTAATAGTGGTGTTACTGTTACTGCTGCTACAAGTAGTTATGGTGGACCTAAAGGATTATTTATAGTTGCTACTGGAACATTTACAAATAATGGAACAATTACAATGACTAACCGTGGTGGTAAGCACGCTGGTGAAAATGTTTATCTATTTATGGATTCTAGTGGTAATTATATTTATGTTCCTGCGAGAGGTGCTTCTGGTGGAGGTTCTAGATATAGTAGTTCTTACTCAAGTCCCGCTGCTGGTTATGGCGGTGGAGCTGGTTCTGGTAGACAAACTGGTGGTGGTGGAGCTGGAGCCGCTGTTCATAGATCATATTCAGGTGTAGGTGGAGCTGGTACTTCATACTCTGGTGGAGCCGGAGGTGGAGGAGCTTGGAATGGTAGAACTGGTGGAGCTGGTTCATCTGCTGGAGCTAATGGTGGAGCTGGTTCTGCTGCAGCGCTTTATACTTATGGTGCTGGTGGAGGAGCTGGTAACCCTGGTGGTGCTCAAG
Source organism: uncultured Caryophanales bacterium (assembly GCA_946410555.1). Taxonomy (GTDB): domain Bacteria; phylum Bacillota_I; class Bacilli_A; order RF39; family UBA660; genus UBA6985. The sequence goes on from CAMKAT010000022.1 coordinate 6,651, forward strand.
TATCTAGTGCTGGTGCCGGTGGTAGTGGTACTGGTGGATTACTTTGTTTATTCGGTTCTAATTTTATTAATAAAGGAAGTTTAACTTCTAATGGTAATTCTGGTGGTTGGGCTTACAGATCTGGAGGAGGAGGATCCGGAGGAGGATCTATTAACATTTTCTATTCTGGTACATATACAAATAGTGGATCTATTACAGTTAATGCTGGAGCAGGCGGTCGAGGTACAAGAGGTGGTGGTGAAACTGCTAGTGGAGGAGCAGGTGGTAGAGGTACTGCGAATGCTACTCAAGTAATTCTTGAACCTGAATATTTACATCCAACTTTGAAATATATAACTGTTAATAACAATGATGTTACTCCTTCATTTACTGCTGAAAATCATAATTATTCATATAGTTTAGATTCTGAAAATTATAGAGTTAATATTGATGCTCAAGTAACAAATTTAGATAATGAAATCACTGAGGGTATTGGTGCTACTGATATTCCTTGTGGTGGATATACTCATGAAATAGTTATTAATTCATATATTGGTGTTACTGAAAAATATTATATTGAATTTTATAGACCTGCATCTTCATATAAATATTTAAGAAATATTACTATAGATGGTGAAGACCTTGAAGGATTCTCATCAATGAAATACGTTTATAATTTAAATGTTGATTCTACTGTTGAAACTATGAATGTTGAAGCTGTTCTTGGTAGACCTTCTCAAATTGTATCTGGTGATGGTGAATTAGAAGTTAGATCTGGTATGAATGTATTTACTATCTCAGTAATGTCAGAAGATATGACTTCTACAATTATTTATACTTTAAATGTTTATAAAGAAAGATCTACATTGTTAAAAACATTAGATTTAGGTGCTTATGATTTATTAGATACTAATGGAGATATGACTGAATTTGATCCTCATGTTAAAGATTATAATTGTGAAATATTTGCTGGTACATTAAGTGTTAATGTAACTGCTATTCCATACGATAATGATGCTAAAGTTACACTTTTTGGTTTTAGTTATATTAGAAAAAGTATTAATGCTTATGTTAAGGTATCATTAGATGGATATGAAGATACTGTTTATAATATAAAAATCCTTAAAGGTGATGGGGATATAGATGTTGAAGAAACATTTAGTTATACTGGTCAATATCAAACATTTGATGTTCCTTACACAGCTTATTACAAAATTGAACTTTGGGGAGCTCAAGGTGGTAACTCTAGAGGTAATAATTATATTCAATGTTCTTATAATCGTGGATATGCTTATGGTGGCGGATGTGGAGGATTTGGTGCTTACACATCTGGTTGGATTTTATTAAGAAAAGATACAACTTTATATTTCTATATTGGACAAAGAGGAACTGATGCAAAACCATATAACAATGTCGGTGCTTCTTGGAATGGTGGAGGATCTGCTACTTACGACCATAGTGATGACGAAGCTTCTGGAGCAGGTGGCGGAGCAAGTGATGTTCGTTTAGTTCATACTGCTACACGTTCTACATGGGATGAATTTGAATCATTAAAATCAAGAATAATGGTTGCTGCTGGAGGTGGTGGTGGAAGTGACTACTATGCTGGTGGTAATGGTGGTACTTTAACTTCTTCAAATGGTAGATATTCTTTAGGAGTTTCTCAAACTAGTGGATATCGTTTTGGTAAAGGTGAAGATGGAGTATTTAGAAAAACTAATTATGACGTTGCCGGTGGAGGCGGTGGATACTTTGGTGGTTTATCTACTGCTAAAAATTCAAGTCTTTATTCAAACTGGGGACAAACAGGTACTGGTGGTTCTTCATATGTTTCTGGTTATACAGGTGTTAAGTCCGTTAATGAAGAAAGTACAAGTTATAGTGATTTAACATTTACTGATGATATTGAACATTATAGTGGTTATGTATTTAAAAATATTCAAATGCTTTCTGGTTCAGCTAATCAACCAAATACTTCAAGTGGTTATAGTGTTGGTCATGTAGGTAATGGTTTTGGTAAGATAACAATGCTTAACTTAAATGAAAATAACTATTTAAATACTTTAACTATATATGATGCTACTAAGACAGTAACTACGTATAAACAATATCAAATCATTGAAAATGAAGATGGTACAAGTACTCCGATTGAAGAAAAAATTAATATTGAAGTTCCAAGTACTATGACTACAGTTAAACTTAATGGTAGACCTGATGATGATGCAGCTTCATTAACTGGTAATGGAGAATTTTATGATATTGATGTTGGTGTTAATGTCTTTACTATTAAAGTAGTCGCTGAAAATGATGATGAAAGAATTTATACTATTTCAATTACAAGAGAAGCTGACACAAATAAATATCCAAATAATATTACTATCTTAGGTTTAGTAAGATCATTATGTAATCAAAAAGATGGTTTATGTGAACTTGCCGATAAACAAGGTAATGAAGTCGAAGGATGGAATAAGGATACCCATGAATATTCAATTACTGTTCCTTCAAGAATTAAGCAATTAAAATGGGATGTTGATAAAGCTCATGTTCATCAAGTTATAATTGGTGATTTAATTACTAATTTAACAAGTGGAACTAATATGATTACACTTGATGTTAAATCAGAATTCTGTGCTTTGAATTATACTGATGAGGAAATATCAGCGGATCCTGATTTAGTGGATCAATGTATAAGTTCTTATGAATATAATGTTTATAGAGATGTAACAGATGATAGTGATTTGAGTGATTTATATATTGATCAAGATAAGTTACCTGAAGATGATTCTGGTAGACTTGTTGATTTTGATTTAAACTATACTGACTATGATGTTTATAATTATTATTTCTCTGTTCCAAGTGATTGGACTTATGTTAAAGAACTAGTTGCTATTGCTGATGCTCATGAAGATGGTGCAACTGTTTCTATTACTGGTAATGATGAAGGTTCATTTGTTAATAGAGGTGAAACTTATGTAGTTACTATCTTAGTAACTGCACCTGACCATGTTAGTACTTCAACATATAGATTACATGTTTATAGGGAATTAGAATCCAATATTTTCTTATCTCAAATAAATCCATATTTAGATAGTGTTAGTGATGATAATAAAGTTTCATTAGATAAAGAATTTAATAAAACAATTTTTGATTATAATATTACAATTGAAAATGATAAAGATTCCCTAATGCTTGTTACACAAACTGAAAGTGTAGTTACTACTGAAGGAATAACTATAAATAATAATGCATCTATTTCTACATCTTCTAGTGGTAATACTTATACTTCTAATATTAGTAATTTAAAAACTGGAAAGACCGTTGTTAGTATTACTACTACTAGTGAAAACTTAGAAACAGCTGTTTATACTCTAACAATTTTTAGAAAGTATAATAGTGATTCAACTTTAAGTGCTATTGATGCTAGAACTAATGATTCTATCTGGGGTGTATCAAGTGAAGACTTTGATCCTCATGTTAAAGATTATACTTTAAATATTGATTCTGATATTACTAGTGTTAGTTTAATGGGTACTGTATCAGTTAATACATCTAAAATTAAATATCTTGATAATAATACTATTAAGTTAGGTAATAATTTAAAGAGAATTTTAGTAACTGCTGAAGATGGAAATTATTCAATTTATAATATTACTTTAGTAAGACCTGCATCAGTTAATAATAATGCAAGTTATGTTAGAGTAACAGGTAGCAATAATACTATTTATGGAATCGATGTAACTGAAGATGGACCTTATAGTATTGAAGTTCCTAATGAAGTAACTTATGTAAATATTACAGCTGATACAGAATCTAAATTTGCTCAACTTAAAGGTACAGGTAAATATTATTTATCTACTCAAGTTGTAAATAATATTTTAGTTTCAGTAACTAGTGAAAGTGGAATTGAAAAAGTATATGAAATTAATATTACTAGAATTAAAAATGGTAATGCATATTTAAGTAATATTAGTGTATCTAATGCATCACTTAATGAGACCATGGGTCATGAAATATTTAATTATACAGTTGATGTTCCATATACTGTTGAACAAGTTAAATTAGGTTACACTAAAGAAGCAAGTACTACAACTGTAACTGTTAAGGATAAAGATAATAATATTCTTAATTTAAATAATAATATTAATATTACTACTGGTAATAATGTTTATACATTTACTACTTTAGCAGAAGATTTAACTAATACATTTACTTATACTTTAACTATTATAAAAGCACCTTGTACAATTAATACTTTAGATAATGTTTATGCTAAAGAAGCAACTGTTTTACCAACATTTAAGGATAATACAAATGATTATACAATTAGAATTCCTTATGATATTAATGAAGTGAATTTTGTTGTTAAGAAAAAACATAAATCTGAAACTTATGCATTCTCAAGTGAAAGTGGATTAACTATTGATGGAGATAAAGTTAGTGATTTAATTTTAGGAGATAATGAAGTTAAATTAACTGTCACTCCTGAGGATGGAGAAGTTAATATTTATACTTTTAACATTATTCGTCAAGCTGAAGGTGAAGCAAGTAACTATTTAACTTCATTTAGACTATCTCATGGAACTTTAAGTCCTGAGTTTGATAAACATACTTACTTCTATGATGTTGAAGTACCTTATGAAGTAACATCTACTACTACTTATTATGAAAAAGAAGATGTTGATGCAACAGTAAGTGGAAGTGGAACTTATAGTTTAAAAGATGGAGAAGAATCTATTATTTCTTTAACTGTAACTGCAACTGATGGATATACAAGAGATTATGTAATTAGAGTGTTTAGAAAGAAATCTACTGATGCATCTTTAAGTAATTTATCTGTTAATAGAAGTAGTTTAACTCCTTCATTTAACTCAAGTATTACAGAATATAATCTATCTACTTCAAATACTAATTTAGTATTTGATAGTATTATTCCTACAATGAATGAATCTACTTATATTATTCTTAATAATGATGAAGGTACATTTACAACTAATGGTAATACATATGATGTAACTATCAGAGTAACTGCACCAGATGGAGTTACATCTAAAGATTATGTTTTACATGTTAAAAAAGTTGAAAGTAAAAACTATAACTTAAAGAGTTTAGAAGTCGTAGGTTATTCATTAAGTCCTACATTTAGTCCTAATGTAACTAGTTATACAGTTAATGTAGAATATGAAACTACTAATGTTTTAATTGAAGCTACTACTGATGATCCTAAAGCTACAATCGAAGGAATAGGATTAACTGATATTGATAAAGGAACTAATTATAGAGAGATTAAAGTAACTGCCGAATCAGGTGATGTAAAATCTTATGTAATTAGAATTAATAGAGCTTATTCAAGTAATAATAATATTAAAGATTTAATTATTAATAATGGTGATTTTATCGATAATGGAGAAGTTGTAACATTTGATGCAAGTAAGACTACATTTGATATTGCAATTGATGGTCTTGCTGAAAGTGTTGATTTAAATATAATTTTGGAAGATTTAAATGCAACTTATACAGTAAGTGGGAATGATTTTAGTAATAAACAATCTGGTTCTGTTACAATTGTTGTAACAGCTGAAAATGGTTCTACTAAAACATATACATTAAATGTTACTAAGAAAAAAATAATAAGTGATTTATTAAGTGATTTATATGATAAAAAGTATGGTATAAATCCTATATTTAATAGAAATATTAATAATTATAATTTAACTGTTGATTATGAATATACTGCACTTGATTTAGCTTATATTAAATTAGATAGTGATGCTATAGTTGAAATACTTGATAATAACTTAGATGTTGGAGAAAATGTGGTAACGGTTAGAGTTACATCTTCTGGAGAAGATCCAACAACAAATGATTATTTAATTACTGTTACTAGAAATCCTGAAGTTGATAATTTCTTAGATTATTTATATACTGATTATTCTTCTGGTGACTTTAATGAAAACTTTGATAAGAGAGTTATTAATTATACACTTAGTGTAAGTAGTACTACTGAATCTATTAAACTATTTGGTGAACCAGTTACTTCTAAATCTGTTGTTACTACTGTTTATAATGGTGTAACTAGTACAATTGATTTTAGTGATAATAATAATGTAATTGGTACATTTAATTTGGTGAAAGGTGCTAATACAATTCTTATTAAAGTAACTCTTGAAGGTATAACTAGAACTTATAAAGTAGTTATTACTAGAGATTATTTACATGATGCATATTTAGAAGATTTAGTTGTTTCATATGAATCAACTAAGTATTCATTAACTCCAGTCTTTGATTCAAAAACGTATGCTTATAGTTTAACTGTAGATAAAGATATTTATTCATTAAATATTAGTGGTACTTCATGTGTTGGTTCTACTGCTAAAGGTTTTGATACTTATTCATTAAAAGGTGGATTGAATACTATTACTATTACAGTTACTGCTGAAGATGGAGTAACTAAGAATGATTATGTTTTATCAATTACTAAAACTAAGAGTGATAATCCTTATTTAGTTGATTTAATTCCTAGCCAAGGAGAACTTGAACCAAACTTTACTTATGATAATAATGTTTATACTATGAATGTTGATTCTAGTGTTTCTACTTTATCATTTGATTATATTACTGAAGATATGAATGCTAAAGTAAGTGGTAATGAATTACAAGTTGTACCTGATGGAATATCAACTAGAACTATCATAGTTACTGCTGAAGATGGTACAACTACTAGAACTTATACAATTACTATTAATAAGATTGTATCTAGTGATGCTTATTTAAAATCATTATCATTTAAGAATTATAATTTTATTGATGATAGTACTAATACAACAGTTACTTTTGATAAAGATGTCTTTGAATATTATGTACTTGTGGATAATGATAAAACTACTGCATCAATTAGTGATTTCATATATGAATTAAACGATTCAAGTTCTACAGTTACTTATTCTGGTATTATTAAACTTGTTACACAAAATTATGTTCAATTTAAATTTAATGTAGTCGCTGAAGATGGATTTACTGAAAATGTTTATATAGTAAATGTTAAGAGAAAACAATCTAGTAATTCATCTCTTGTATCTTTAGTTGTTAATTATGGATATTTAACTCAAGGATTTAGTTCTACGACATATGCATATGATTGGTATGTTCCTTTATATGCTTCATACTTAAATGATTCTTCTGTAACTGCTGTATTATCAGATGTTAATGCAACACTTACTAAGAGTGATCCTTTCGAATCTAAAACTAGTAAGAATGGAGAACTAAGTTATTTAGTAACAATTGTATCTGAAGATGGACAATCAACTACTGTTTATTCATTAAGAATATTTATTGACGCTTCTAGTGATACAACATTACAAAGTGTTGAAATAACTGATGGTATTCTTGAAGGCGAGTTAGATAAAGATGTCTTTGAATATAATCTTCATGTTTATTCAAATGCAACTAAAGCAAAAATTAATGCAACTCCAACAAGTGAAGCTGCAAATATTACAAGTGATATGTCTGCTTTCCTTTTAGATTTAGATGCTGATTATACAGAAAAAGAAGTAGTAGTAGTCGCAGAAGATGGAGAACATAGTTCAATTTATAAATTTAAAATATATAGAGACATTAATCCAAGTAAAACTCTAAATGACTTAGGTTTAAATGGATTGGATGAAATAGATACATGTTCATCTAAGATTTGTAGTTTAACACCAGTATTTAGTGAAAATGTTTTAGAGTATAAAATAACTGTTCCATATGAATATGATTTATTAGATGTTTATTATGAATTAAATAATGAAGATCAAACTATTAAATTAAGAGTTGATGAAACTCCAGTTAATAATAAAGAATATAGTTTACCTACTGGTGAAACTGATGTTTATATAACTGTTTACGATCCTTTAGGTAAAGAGGGTAAAACTTATAAACTTACTGTTAAGAGAAATCTATCAAGTAATGCCCATTTATCTAACATTGTATTAACTTCTACTCAAGATGGAAACCATACTTTAAGTCCAACATTTGATAGAGATACTTTTGAATATACTTCAAGAGCATCAATTGGTGTTACAACTTTATCTGCCACGATTACTCCAGAAGAAAGTGGAGCAACATATAAAATTAGAGGTTTAAATAATTTAGCTGAAGGTAATAATAATATTCAAATTACTGTTACTGCTCCAGATAGAATAACTAAACTTTATTATTATGTTACTGTTCAAATTAAGCCTGAAGTTAATGCATATCTTCAAGATATTTCAGTATTTAGTGAAGTATTCTATGATATTAGTCCTACATTCAACGAATCCACATTTAGTTATACTTGTGAAGTAGCTTCACATAGTGAATATGCACTAGTTGAAGCTGTAAGTGATTCAACTAAAAAGATTAGATTAACTGGTACTGGAGAATATGCAATTGAAACTGGTGTTAACCCAATTAATATTGTGTCTGAATTATTAGATGAAGAAGATAATGTTCTTGCATCTAAAGTGTATACAGTTAATGTTATTAGACCTGTATCTTCAAATGTTTATATTAAAGATTTAAAAGTGACTAGTAGTGAAGAAACCAAACTTTTAAATAATGAAGGTTACTATGATTTAAGTCCTAGTTTTGATAAAGGTACTACTGATTATAGAATTACAGTTTCATCAGGTATTAAAACACTTGATATTACTGCACCACCTGGTAAAGATTCTTTTAAAGTTAGAATTTATGGTAATAAATTAACCACTGGTGTTAATTATGTTGATGTAATTGTTAATAATGAAGATAGAACATTAACTAAAACATATCAAATTAAAGTTACTAGATTACCTAGTGAGAATTCTAATTTAAAATCAATTACTGTTTTAGATAAGAATAAAGTTTCTTATGGTGTAAATAGTGAGGATTTTGACCCTGCTGTTTATAGTTATAATGTAAGAGTTCCATATGATGTTGATAGAGCATCTATTTATGTAGAAGCTGAAGATATTGCATCTGCTCTAAGTGGTTATGGAGAGTATTATTTAGACTTTGGTAATAATTCGCTAGAAGTTGAAGTTACTGCTGAAGATGGAGAACATAAATCTACTTATACAGTTAATATTTATCGTGAATACGATTTATTCTTAAGTAATATTCTTGAAGATAATGATGACTTCGATTTAAATGAAGAGTTTGTTAAAACAACTGATATTTATACAATGACTGTAGATAACTCAGTTAAGATGATTACATTCGAAGGTATTCCTGAAGAAGATAATGTAACGGTAAGTTATAGTATTGATTCTGGTTCTTCTGAAAGAGCTTCAGTTACGGAAGATGGTATTCTTTATACAGGTGTCGGATTAAATAAAGTACTAATTACTGTTACTGCACCTGATGGTACATATAAAAACTATCATGTTAATGTTACAAGAGAACAAAGTCCTAACAATTATCTTGAGTATTTAGAGTTTGATGAAGGAATATTCAGAGAACCATTCAATAGAGAAACTCAAAGTTATTCAATGTATATTTTAGATACTTATACTTCATTAGATTTAAGTAAAGCACAAATAATTCCTGAAGATGAAAATGCTAAGTATTCTGTATCTGGTTATGCTGGATTAAGTAAGACATCACCAAACACTGTTACAGTTGCAGTAACTGCAGAAAACGGTGAAGTAAGAAACTATACTGTTGAAGTTATTCTTAAACCTGAAAGTTTCTTCATGCATTACTTAAAGAGTTTGAAACTTTCATATAAAGTTACAAATGAAAACGTAACAGAAACTAATGATGCAACTTTATCTCCAATATTTGCACAAAATATTAGAAATTATACAGTAACAGTTCCTTATTCAGTTTCATCAATTACTGTAAATGCAATTCCATTAAATGATGATGACGATGCTATAATTTCTGCTTCAACTGAAAGTGGTACATCCCTAGGAGATGCAACATATCCACTTAACTTTGGTAGAAATGTAATAAGTATTAAAGTTACATCAAGACTTTCTGGTAGTGATGGAAGTTTTGGAATGTATAAAGTAATAGTTTATAGAAGTAAGAATGCTGTTGCTACATTACAATCTTTAGCTGTTAAAGACCATCTTTTGAGTCCTACGTTTAACACAAATAGAACTAGTTATAATATTGATATAGATTCAAGTGAAACAAAACTTGATATAACAGCAATTCCTACGGATCCTGGAGCAACTGTTGAAATAATTGGAAATGGTAATTTTCAAAAGGGTGAAAATACAATAACTATAAAAGTTACAGCCGCGGATGGTAATACAACTAAGAATTATTACATTACTGCTAATTGTACTTTATCTACTAATAATTTACTTTCTAATTTAGTAGTTAAAGATCATGTTATTAGTCCTTCATTTGATAAATCTAATACTGGTGTTTATATTGTAAATGTTGATGAAGTTGAAACTAATGCATTTGTAATTGCTACACCTGATAAAGAATCGTCTACAGTTAAAATTATTACTGTAAATGGAATTTATACTACAAAGAGTAAATTATTAAAATTACAACCAGGTAATAATTATGTTAATGTTCAAGTAACTGCTGCTTCTGGAGATGTTAAAGTTTATACTTTGAATATTTTTAGAAGTTATTCGACAGATAATGCATTAAAAGATTTAGTAATTAGTGATGGTGATTTAAGTCCCGAGTTTGATCCCGAAACACTTGATTACACTGTTAATCTGGAAGGAGATTTAGCACTACTTTATAATGTTAGTGTTATAGGTATAAAGAATGATTTTAGAGCTACTGTTGTGGGTAATGGAGAATATGATTTAACTAGTTCTTCAACTAAAGTATCTATTAAAGTAATTGCCGAAAATGGAGATGAAAGATTCTATAATATTACTTTTGTTAAAGCTGAAATACCTTCAAGTAAACTTAAAGAATTAGAAATAAATGAAGGCAAATTATCTCCTGAATTTAATAAGGATGGTTATAAGTATTATTTAACTGTATCTTATGATACAACTTCATTAGATTTTGAAACTTTAGATAAAGCAATTCCTGAAGATGATGATGCTACTGTTGAAATACTTAATAATTCTCAATTTAAAGTAGGTATAAATATAGTTACTATTAAAGTTATTTCTACTAATAATGAATTTACTAATTATTATGTTTATGTAACAAGATCTATTGATGGTCATACTCATTTAAGTGATCTTTATGTTGAAAATCAAACTTTAAGTCCTTTGTTTGATGAAGATACTTTATATTACGAATTAAGTGTTTCTTCTTCAACTGATAGTATTGTAGTTCATGCAACTGCTCAAAATGATAAAGCTACTGTTTCTATTAATGGTAAGATTGTTAATAAGAATACTATTAATTTATCTTATGGAGAGAATAAAGTTTATGTTAATGTTATTACGGATAATGGAGCAGAGCGTACTTATGTTATTAAAGTAACAAGATTATTAAATGAAGATAATTATTTGTTAACATTAACTAGTAATATAGGTGAATGGAATAAAACATTTGATAAAGATGTTAAAGATTACATAATTACTGTTCCTGCGAAAACTAAGAGTATTGTTTTAAGTGGTACTGTATCTGTTGGTTCTACTGTTAGTGGTTTAGGAACTGTAGATATTAAGTCTGGAGAAAATACTCATTTAGTATCAGTTACTAATGATTCTGGTTTAGTTAATAACTATAATATTACAATTGTTAGACCAGGTAATAATGATGCATCTATTGTTTCTATTACAAGTGATCAAGGACCATTAACACTTACAAATGGTGTATATAATATTAATGTTGATAATGATATAGCTACTATTAAATTTACTGTTGAAACTACTGATCCTGATGCAACTGTAGAAATGAAAGAATTATATAATTTAAATTATAATGATAATAATTTTGTTATATTAGTTATTGCAGAAGATGGAACAACAGAGCAAGAATTAAAGATTCATGTATATCGTTATAAACATATTGAAAGTGTTAATATAATTGAAGAATCTACAGCAATTGGAGTAGGAGAAGAATTCACAGCTGAATATGAATATTCTCCACTTAATACAGATTATACTGAGTTCTATTGGACTTCAATGAATCCAGAGGTTGCAACTGTAGATGAGAGCGGTAAAATTATTGGAGTTAGTGAAGGAATAACTTATGTTTATATTACTTCTACGGTAGCAGAACCGGTAAGAGATTACATTCTTGTTTATGTATCTAATAAGAGAATTACTTCAAGTGTATATGATATATGGCATTTAGGTGATTCTGAAAATGATTTAGCTAATGTAGACTTTAGTTATACAATTGGTGCTAATGATAAAACAACTGTTGAAGATTTTATTTCAAATTTTGATAATAATCCTGATAATTTAGTTGTTGTAGCTAATGATGAAAAAGTAAGTAGTTTAGACTTTGTTGGTACTGGAATGAAATTACAACTAATTATAAATGGACACTTATATGATGA
>CAMKAT010000023.1 GCA_946410555.1 uncultured Caryophanales bacterium
TTCCAGTCTTAGGGTTTGGCATTAAACCTTTAGGTCCTAAAACTTTACCAATTTTTCCTAATGAAGGCATCATATCTGGAGTAGCAATGATTACGTCAAAATCGAACCAATTTTCATTAGCGATTTTGTCGATCATTTCTTGTTCTCCAACATAGTCAGCTCCAGCAGCTTTAGCAGCTTCAGCAGCAGCACCTTTAGCTAAAACTAAGATTTTTTTAGTTTTTCCATTACCATAAGGTAATACTAAAGATCCTCTTAATTGTTGATCAGCTTTTTTAGTATCAAGATTCATTTTAACAGCTAATTCTACAGAACTATCGAATTTAGTGATAGCAGTTTTCTTAGCTAATTCAATTGCTTCATTAATAGAATAATTAGTATGTTTATCAACTAATTTAGAAGCTTCCACATATTTCTTTCCTGATTTTTTCATCAATTTTTCCTCCAATCGTGGTATTATTAGCGGATTAAATTTATTTTATTTATTAAATTATAAGTTTTATCTTTGTTGTATAGAATTAATCTTCCATACCTTCAACTTTAACACCCATGTTTTTAGCTGTTCCAGCAACAATTTTCATTGCGCCTTCAATATCATAAGCATTTAAGTCTGGTAATTTAATTTCTGCGATAGCTCTTAAATCTTCTTGAGAAAGAGTACCAACAGTTTCAAGTCTACCTTTCTTGCTACCTTTAGCAATCTTAGCATACTTTTTAATTAATTCAGCAGCTGGTGGAGTTTTTAATTCAAATGAATATGATCTATCATCATATACATAGATTTCAACTGGAATAATGTCGCCTTTTTTGTCTTGAGTAGCAGCATTGTACTTTTGACAGAATTCAGCAAGATTAATACCAGCAGGTCCTAATACTGTACCAACAGGTGGTGCAGGAGTAGCAGCTCCAGCAGGAATTTGTAATTTAATCTTTTTTACGATTTCTTTTGCCACGTAAAACACTTCCTTTCGTATTTTCGCTTAGTGGTATGGGCTAATCCGCATTCCCTTCCACTTACTAAATAAAACAATTTAGCACTTAAGATAATAACACACAAAAATCAAAAAAACAACAACTTTTTTAAGTTGCTGTTTAATTTACATAATAGATACTTGGAATAATTCAACTTCAACAGGTGTTTCTTGTCCAAATAAATCAATAAGAACTGTTAATTTATTATTTTCTTTATCAATAGCATTAACTGAACCTTCCATTCCTTTAAATGGTCCATCAATGATAGATACTTTAGTACCGATACTTAATTCAGCTTCAGCATCCATACGAGAAAGTCCCATATTAATTAGTACTCTATCAATTTCTTGTGGTGGTAGTGGTGTAGGTTTAGCACCTTTACCAGATGATCCGATAAATCCAGTAACACCAGGAGTATTACGAACGATATACCAAGCTTCATCAGACATAACCATTTCAACTAAGATATAACCAGGAAACATCTTTTTCTTTTTTTCAACTTTAGTACCATCTTTTTTAGTTTCATAAACAGTTTCTTCAGGGATAATAACTCTAAAGATGTTATCTTGGAATCCCATTGAATTAGTTCTAGCTTCAAGTTTTTCTTTTACTTTTTCTTCATGTCCACTGTAAGTATTAACTACATACCATAATTTTTCCATTAAATTCAACAACCCTTTCTATCCTACTAGTCTTTTAATAAATGAGAAAAGAATATCAATTAAGAAGAAGAATCCTGCAAAGAATAATACAAAGAATAATGTTGCAATAGTATATTTAACCATTTCTAATTTAGAAGGCCATTTTACTAAATGCATTTCTTCTAAAACATCACCTAAGAATGTTTCTTTTGGATTTTTACCTACATTGCTTCTTTCGATTTCTTTTTTAGAAATTAATTTTTTATTATCTTTAATTTCTTTTTTAGATTTCTTAATATTATCAACATAAGTTTTAACGATAGTTTCTTTTTCTTTGTTCTTTTTGTCTTTTCTTAAATCTTTTTTAGCAAGTTTTAAGTTCTTCTTTTCAGCTTTAATGTTCTTTTTAGTTGCTTTAATTGAATCATAGATATCATCTATTTCATCTTCATATTTTTTCTTTTCAACTAAAATTTCTTGTTTTCTTAATTTTGCTTTTTCTTTTCTTTTAGCTTTTTCTTCTTTTTTGTTTTTCTTTTCTGCTAACTTTTCTTCTTTAGTTTTTTTAACTTTTTTTGTTTCTTCTTTTACTTCTTCAACTGCTACTTCTTCAGTAACTTTCTTAGTTTTTGCCATCAAAACACCTCTTATAATTTATTGTATAAAAAAAACACTTTCGTGTACACCCATAATATAGCACACGAAAATGTATTATTCAAGAAAAAATTATTTTAAATTATATCCTTTAATTTAGTACGAATTCTATAAGTTACATTATAAACATTTTTAACTGAAGTCTTTAATATTTTAGCTATATCTTCATTAGTAAAATCATTTAAAAGCAAATCAAATACTTGATGCTCAGAAGGACTAAGAACTTTATCAATCTTATTCTTTAATTCTTTTAAAGATTCATCTTGTTCTTTTATATATTCAGGGTTTCTTGTATTATCTCCTACAATATCCGCTAATATTAAATCTTCACCAATCTCAGTATCAAAAGAATAAGCTTCTTTTAACTTCTTCATTTTATTAGTACTATTATTTCTTATATAGTTTTGTAATCTTCTTTCAATACAAACACTAATAAAAGTTCTTAATTGAATATCTTTATTATCATTATATAATCTAATAGCATTAGAATATCCAACCATCGCTTCTTGATACAATTCATCAAAATCTAAATTTAAAGAATAAGCAGTTCTAATATATTTATTAACAGTTATATCTACTATATATTTATATTTTTCAAATAAAACATTAATAGCATCTTCATTATATTCAGAAGCTAAATATAAAAGTTCACTATCAGGTAGTTTCTTAGTTTTCAATGCCATACATTAATATTCCTGCAGCAACTGAAGCATTTAAACTGTTAATAGAACCAATCATAGGAATAGAAATAATTTCATCACTATTATCTCTAACTATCTTAGAAACACCTTTACCTTCATTACCAATTATTAAAACTACCCTATCACTATAAGATACTTTCTTATAGTCTCTACCATCCATAGCAGAAGCATAAACAAAGAATCCATCATCTTTTAGTTTATTAATAGCATTAACTAAGTTAGGTACCATTATTATATTAACTCTATTTAAAGCACCTGCTGAAGTCTTCATAACAGTATCATTAACAGCTACACTTCTATCTTTAGGAATGATAACTGATTTAATTCCTCTAGCTTCACAAGTTCTAATAATAGCTCCAAAGTTATGAGGATCTTCTAAATGATCTAATAGTAATACTATTTTTTCATCTTTATTAATAGAACTTAAATCTTTATATTCATAATCATTTATTTCAATAACAATACCTTGATTATGAAGAGCTATTCTATCCAAGTCTCTTTGATCACTTACAATATATTTAATATGATTTTCTTTAATTTTTTTCATTATTTCTTGGTCTTTAAAATTTGAAGATAATTTAACTCTTCTTATTGTTTTAGGATCAGTTTCATTAAATACATTCTTTCCATAAACTATCATAATTCATTACCTACTATGTAATCTAATAAATAATTACATCTTTCTATATTGTTTTCATATAAATATCCAATTAAACATTCAAATCCAGTTGATCTCTTATAAGTAACTATATCAGTAGATTTACTTGAGTGACTACTTGCATTTCTACCTTGTCTAACAACATCTTGTTCTTCCAGAGTTAAAATATTATCATTAATTAATTTTTCTAATATTCTAACTTGAGATTTAGCAGATACATAATTAATTGCAGTTTCTTGTAAATCTTTAACTTTCTTTATACTCTTTTTCTCAATTAAATATTTTCTAATATATAATTCATAAACAGCATCGCCTAAATATGCAAATCTAAGATTATCCATTGTCTCACCGCCTTTGATTTTAACACTTGAACCACTAAAAAGCAATTTAAACAAAAAAGAATAGGATCAACCTATTCTAATATTTAATATTTGGCATATTTTCTCTATCGTTGTATAAATCATCAAGTTTACCTTTTCTACTATTGTTAATTAAAATAGTTAAACCAACTATAAAGGAAATAACAGATATTACTTGAGCAACTCTAAAATCTCCGATTTTTAATGCATCTACTCTTTGATATTCAATAAAGAATCTAATAATACCATATCCCATAAAGTATAATGCACTTAAAGTACCAACTTTTAAATATTTATATTTTCTAATAATCATAAATAATATAAATAAAACTAAACAAGCAAAACTTTCATAAAGAAATGTTGGTACATAAGTAACTCCATCAATAGTCATACCATCAATAATAAACTTAGGAATTAAATATGTCTTTAAAACTTCAGGTGCAACTTCAAATCCATGAGCTTCACCATTAAAGAAGTTACCCCATCTTCCAATAGCTTGTCCTAATAGTAATGCAGGTGCCATAAAATCTAATAATCTAATAAATCTAAATTTATATTTTTTACAGAATATTAAAATAATTAAAATTCCTACAAGGATACCTCCATGTATAGCGAGTCCACCTTCCCATATTTTAAAGATATCTCCAATATTTTTTGAATAATAATCTAAATGGAAAAGTACATACCATGTTCTTGCTCCAAGAATACCTAATATAAAGATCCAAAAAGCTAAGTTAAATACAAAGTCTTGAGGAACTCTAAATCTCCATGATTCTTTTTTAAATAAATAATAAACAGCAAAAAATGCTATTAGTATAAATAGAGAATACCATCTAATTACTACACTTCCAAAAGAAAAAAGTATAGGATTCATTTGTAAAACCATAATATCACCTATAACAATTATATTTAATATATAGTTTATAAACAATATAAAAGAGTATAGATTTACTATACTCTTTACTTATTTAAATATTTTTTTAAATATTTACCAGTATAAGAAGATTCACACTTAGATACTTCTTCAGGAGTACCAGTAGCAACAATAGTACCACCACCATCTCCACCATCTGGACCTAAATCAATAATATAATCGGCAACTTTAATTACATCTAAATTATGTTCAATTATAATTACTGTATCACCATTTTCAACTATTCTATTTAATATAGCAAGTAATTTCTTAATATCATCAGTATGTAATCCAGTCGTAGGTTCATCTAAGATAAATACAGATTTACCAGTAGCTTTCTTTTGTAATTCTTTAGCAAGTTTAACACGAGATGCTTCACCACCAGAAAGTGTTGGTGCACTTTGACCAAGTTTAACATAACCTAAACCTACATCCATTAAAACTTGTAGTTTATCTCTAACCTTTTTATGATTTTCAAAGAATTCAATTGCTTCGCTAACTCTCATTTCAAGAACATCAGCGATAGTTTTACCTTTAAATTTAATATCTAAAGTTTCACTATTATATCTTGTTCCATGACATACATCACAAGGTACATAAACATCTGGAAGGAAATGCATTTCAATTTTCTTAACTCCATCTCCCCAACATGCTTCACATCTACCACCTTTAACATTAAATGAGAATCTACCTTTATCATATCCTCTCATTTTAGCTTCTTTAGTTTCAGCAAAAACATCTCTGATATCATCAAATACACCTGTATAAGTCGCAGGATTACTTCTTGGAGTTCTTCCGATTGGATCTTGACTAATTTCTACAACTTTATCAACATTTTCAAGACCAGTAATAGATTTATGTTTACCAACTTTAACTTTAGATTTATAAACACTATGTTGAAGCGAATGACATAATATTTCATTTACTAATGTAGATTTACCTGAACCAGATACTCCAGTTACACAAGTCATAACTCCAAGTGGGAACTTAACATTAATATTTTTTAGATTATTTTCAGATGCTCCTTTGATAGTTATCCAATTACCATTAGATTTTCTTCTTTTAGCTGGAACTTCAATTCTCTTTTTACCGGTTAAATATTGTCCAGTTAATGAGTTTTCATTATTCATTACTTCTTCAGGAGTACCAGCGGCCATTACTCTACCACCATTATCTCCAGCTCCAGGACCAATATCTATTAAGTAATCAGCAGCTCTCATAGTATCTTCATCATGTTCTACTACGATTAATGTATTACCTAAATCTCTCATATTCTTCATAGAATCGATTAATCTATCATTATCTTTTTGATGTAATCCAATTGATGGTTCATCAAGAACATATAAAACTCCAGAAAGTCTTGAACCAATTTGAGTAGCAAGTCTAATTCTTTGAGCTTCACCACCAGATAAAGTTCCTGCTTCTCTTTGAAGTGATAAGTAATTTAATCCAACATGATCAAGGAACTCTAATCTAGATTTAATTTCTTTTAATATAAGTTCACTTATTTCTTTTTGTTGTTCATTAAGTTTTAAATTATCAAAGAATACAATTAAATCTTTAATAGACATTTGAACAACATCCCAAATACTCTTGCCATCAATTAAGATATTAAGAATCTCAGGTTTAAGTCTTGAACCATTACATACTTCACATGTAGTATCGTTCATGTATCTATCTATCCATTCTCTAATCCATCCAGAATTAGTTTCAATATATCTTCTTTCTAATTGAGAAACAATACCTTCATAAGTATCAGTAGTATGTCTAGTATTACCATTCTTAGAAACAAAATCAAAATCAAATAGATATGGACTACCATAAAGAATTACATCTAAATCTTTCTTAGGCATTTTACTTATTGGAGTTGATAAATCTATTCCTAATTCTCGACAAACAGTAAATAATTTATTAGATTCAATAGTATTATCTAAATTAAAAGTTTCAATAGCACCATCAATAATAGATTTATTTTTATCAGGAATAAGTAAATCTAAATCAATATGTTTAGTAAAACCTAAACCTTTACAATGAGGACATGCTCCATATGGTGCATTAAATGAAAAAATTCTAGGTTCTAATTCAGGTAAACTAAAATCACAATCAGGACAAGCATATGATTCACTCATTACTATTTCTTTATCTCCGATTATATTTATAACTACTTTACCCTTACTTAATTTAGTTGCAGTTTCAATAGCTTCAAAAAGTCTACTTCTTATATCTTCTTTAATAACTATTCTATCTATTACTACTTCAATATCATCTTTAGTATTTTTATCTAATACTATATCTTCTGCTACGTCTCTTGTTTCACCATTAACTCTTACTCTTGTATATCCATCTTTTCTTAAACTATCAAATAAATCTTTATGAGTTCCTTTTTCACCATGACAAACAGGACTTAATACTTCAAGCTTAGTACCAATCTCATATTCCATTACTTTATTAGTCATTTCTTCAACAGATTGAGAAACTATTGGTTTATGATGATTAGGACAATATGGAATACCAATTCTTGCAAATAATAATCTTAAATAGTCATATATTTCAGTAACTGTACCAACTGTAGATCTAGGATTATTATTTGTAGACTTTTGATCAATAGATATTGATGGAGATAATCCTTCGATTGAGTCTACTAATGGTTTTTCTGAACCACCTAAAAATTGTCTAGCATAAGCTGATAGACTCTCAATATATCTTCTTTCACCTTCAGCATAAATAGTATCAAAAGCAAGACTTGATTTACCTGAACCAGATACTCCAGTCATAACTACTAATTTATTCTTAGGAATTTCAATATCAATATTCTTTAAATTATTTTCTCTAGCACCTTTAACTATAATTTTATCCATAAAGTACCTCCAAAACATGAGATATTATAAAACAAATTAAAAAAATACTCAATTTATAAATATTTAGTATATAATACTACAAAGGAGTGTATATGGAAACAAGTGAATTTAAAAAAACATTATTACTAAAATTATATATAAAAGCATTATTAAAAACACCATTTATAGATAAAGAAGATACAAACGCTAAAAGAGCACATAAAAATAGTTTAAATACTCTAAATACTCTTTTACTTAATAGACCTTATAGCGCTAATGTTTTTGAATGTTTTAATAAACAAACAGAAGAAGAATATATAAATTTAAATATTAAAATATATAATGCTTATAAACCATATAACGAACTTATAAATAATATAGATATAGATGAGATAAACCTAGAAGAAGTTTATTCAAAAATGAATAAAGAAATAGATAAAAAAGTAACAGATATAACTTATGAAGAAATGTTAGAATTAACTCATGATTTCTATAACTCTTTACCAGACAAAGAAATAAGAAAAGCTTTTAATAATATATATAAAGAAAAAGATAATAATATAAGATTATATGATGGTACATCATTTACATTCTTATTACCATCAATAAACTATTCACTCGTTTCATTAGATATAGCAAATGAAACATATAGAAATATGATATATGATTTAGTTCATGAATATGGACACTGTATACAAACAAACTTAACTAATAGAATTGACTTCTATGGTGTAGAATATGAACCAGTTGAACTTATGCCAGTTTTCTTCGATATGTTATCAACATTCTATTTTGATGATACTAAAACATCAAATACAATAGAGAAAAACATATTTCAACAACAAACTAAAATATTTATAGATCTAATTAAATATACTGAAGAAATAATGCAAAATGGATACGAAGCCTTCAAAGATAAATATAATGATGTAGCACAAGAAATATATCTAGAGCATAACTTATTACAAGTTTATTCTTATTTAATTCCAATGTTAACATCTTATGAATTATTAACAAAATATGAAGAAGATCCAGAAAAAACCATGACTATATTAAAAAATCTTGTTAATAAAGGAGATTATTTAAACAAATTAAATAAAAATAATATCCATTTAGGAGAATCTACAAAAGAAGTAATAAAAATGTTAAAAAAATAAGGAGAATATCATGAGAAAATATAAGAACTTTAACATACCAGTAATTAAAAAACATTTAAAAGCTCTTGAGGAATTCAAAAGCAAAATAGATATATCTAAACTATCAGAATATGAATTAGCTTTTTTAGAAGACATTATAAATTTTTATAAAGATGTACTTAGTCAAAAAGAATTAACTACATACTTCGATTGTCCAGAAGAAGCTAATATATTAGATTTAAGAGATTTTAATAACAAATATTTAAAACTAATTGATAAGTATATACCATACTATGAAACATTCAATGATAGATTATATAATGCAATAGAAAAATATGATTTAAAAAATCTATACGCAGAAATAATAGAATATCCAGAAAATGATACTGCTTATACAAATAAACATGCATTATCTATAACTCATGATTTCTATAATAGTCTACCTGATAAAGAAATTAGAGATATTTTTAATAAAGAATTTAAAAAGAAAGCTCAAAACATAAGATTTAAAGATGATAACTCAATAACATTCTATTCAAAAATGATTGATTATAACTTTATAACCATAGGCAATGGATCAAACTTTGAAAAAATAACATCTTTATCTCATGAATATGGTCATATAGTAAATGATAGAATACTAGGAGAATATATAGATTATGAATCAGAATATCCTTTTGTAGAATTATTTTCAATGTTCATGGAAACTCTATCAATAGATTATTTAAATGAAAAGAATAATATGAAAAGAGCAACAGCAGTTGAATTACAACAATTAATGGAAATATATGATCATTCTTATAATATTCTTGCACTAGATGATACAAGAAACTTAGTATTTAAAAATGAAGATGAATTAAAAGAATATTATAAAAAAGAATTTAGTGAAATATTCTTAGAAAATAATTCAACTGTAACCATAGATTACTATCATAATTATACTTTTCCTTTTATGGTAATAATTGAACTATTACATGAATATAATAAAGATCCAGAAAAAGCATTATATCTATTAAAAGAAATAATAAAACTTAAAGACTGTGATTATATTAAAGAACTTAATAAAAAAGGAATACATATAAATACACATATAAACAATTACGTAAAACAATTAACAAAGAAAATAAATAATTCATATCATAATTAAAAGCAATCATTAAGATTGCTTTTTTAATTCATCAATATAGTTTTCTAAGATAGTAAACATTTCATCTTTAGATTTTGTTTGGCATATTTGATTTTTAACAGGAGCACTTCCAGGTAATCCCTTAATATATTGAAGTGCATGTGTTCTTATTTCAAGTAAAGCTCCAATCTCGCCCTTATCTTGAACAAGTAATTCAAAATGTCTTTTTAACATTTCAATTCTTTCATCATATGTTGGACTATTAGGATTAGGTTCTTTACCAGTTTCTAAATACTCAACACATTCTTTAATTAACCAAGGATTTCCAAGTACTCCTCTTCCGATCATAACAGCATCACAGCCGGTTTCATCTAGCATTTGTTTAGCTAAATAACAACTCGTTACGTCACCATTACCAATGACAGGAATATTAACTGCTTCTTTTACTTGTTTTATTATAGACCAATCAGCTTTTCCTGAATATCCTTGAGAACGTGTTCTAGCATGAATAGCTATCGCAGATGCACCTGCTTCTTCAATCTTTTTAGCTACTTCAACTGCATTAATATGATTATCATCCCACCCACTTCTAATCTTAACAGTGACTGGAACCGAAACAGCATTAACTACCGCTTTGACTATTTCTTTAATCTTATCTGGATTCTTAAGTAATGCAGATCCAGCTTGCGCTCTTACAGCAACCTTAGGAACAGGGCATCCCATATTTATATCTATAATGTCAGGATGCATTACTTCTTCAATTCTTTTAGCAGCACTAACAAATGAATCAATATCAGCCCCAAATATTTGTTGAGCAATAGGTCTTTCCATTTCATCCATTTTAAGCAAATCTAAAGTTTTTTCATTTCCAAAAGTAATAGCTTTATCAGAAACCATTTCGGCATATATTAAACCCGCACCCATTTCTTTAATAATCTTTCTATAAGAAGTGTTAGAAATCCCAGCCATTGGTGCTAAAACAATTTGATTCTTAATTTCTACATTACCTATTTTCCACATAATATTCACCTGTTTCTATTTAATTTTATAAGTTAAATATGAAAATTACTAGATTATTTAATCATAAAAACAAAAATAAAACTAGGTTAACCTAGTTTATTTCTTTAAATCTAAAAGAATTAATTTATCTCCTTTTACTAAATAAGCATCTTTAGCTAATTCCAAGATTGGTCTATCAGACTTTAAACTATCAGAAAAACTTTCTAAGACTTCATAGTCTTTATATTTTTCATTAAGTCTTCTTACCTTTTCAACATCATGACAATTAATTCCATTATATTTACCAGTGATTTTATCTACTTGGCTAGCCATCATATCTTTAACTCCAAGTTTTTTACAAATTGGTTTAAGTAAAAACTCAGGAGAAGCACTAATAACAATATCGTTATCATGAATTCTATCTAAATAAAATCTTTTAATTTTCTTTTCATTTATTTTCCAAAAATCTTCTAAGAATTTATCATTTATATTTACAAAGCAAAATATCTTATAGAATTTTTGTTTCATAGTAGTTTTATCAATTATTCTTAATAAATGTAAAAATCCATAAAAGCCCATGACTGGTAACCAAATAACACTAATTGGTTTCTTCTTAAATATATATTTAAAGAAGTCTACGGTAGAATCGCCATCATATATTGTTTCATCAAAATCAAATAGATTAATTTTTATCATTATTACCTCTATTATGTTCAAATAAGATATCAGTTTTAAGTATTAATACAATAAAGAATAATAATAAAACACCATATAAACAAATACTGATCTTTTTATCTCCTAATGTATAGAAGACACTAACTGTAGCAAATAAAATATTAATAGCATACATAATTAATACAGTAATCTTTGTAGAATGAGTATTTTTTAATAATTGATGATGTAAGTGTTCTTTATCAGCATCTCCAATACTCTTTCCTTTTAATAAT
This sequence comes from uncultured Caryophanales bacterium, assembly GCA_946410555.1. Classification (GTDB taxonomy): domain Bacteria; phylum Bacillota_I; class Bacilli_A; order RF39; family UBA660; genus UBA6985. The sequence continues at coordinate 11,944 of CAMKAT010000023.1, forward strand.
CTTCTACCCATAGCTAGTAATGTATCTAAGATAGGGACAAATAATAAAAGCATAGGAATAATTAAAGAAGTTAATGTTGCCGTCTTAAATCCCATCAAAGCAATAACACTAATGATATAACCTAAGAACATACTTCCAGTATCACCCATGAATACAAGCGCAGGTGAAAAATTATAAATTAGGAATCCTAAGCAAGCACCAAATAGGATTAAACATAAAATTACATCCAAACCACCAAGGTTTTGCATAATAAATCCTAAGATAGCAATAGTAAAAAAGTAAATTGATGAACAACCAGCAGCAAGTCCATCTAATCCATCAGTTAAATTAATTGCATTAATAATAGCAATTATAAAGAAAATAGTTAATGGATAAGCAAGTAATCCAAATTCAAAGAAATGTCCAAATATTTGCATATCTTTAAATACCAAACCACCGTATACAGTAACAATTAATGAAGCAACAATTTGTCCAAGTAATTTCCATTTAGGACTTAAAGGTTTAATATCATCGCATATACCAGTTAATACAATAATAAATCCTCCGATTAATACAGATAATATTTGATCAGTCTTAGGAACAAATAACATATATCCTATTAAGAAAGATACAAATAAAGCTAAACCTCCCATTGATGGGATTGGTTTATTATGTACTTTTCTTTTTCCATCAGGAATATCAACAGCCCCAACATGTTTAGCAAACATTATTGAAAGTGGAGTTAGCACAATACTTAATAAAAAAGAAATAATTATAATAAATAGAACATTATGTCCATTTATAAAAAGATTAAGTGGATTCATATTTTACACCTCAACTTAATTATAATATAAAAGTTATGAAAATAAATAAATTTTTACATAATAAAAAGGAATACGTGAATAAAACTATTCCTTTATTTACTAAATGGTGATCTGTATGGGATTCGGACCCATGAATGTAACCTTGAGAGGGTTATGTGTTAAACCACTTCACCAACAGACCAAACAACAATATAATATTAACATTATATTTATTTTAAAACAAGAAAAAAGAGGTTTTCACCTCTTAAAACAACAATATTAAATTCTTAATATTAGTATTAACTAATTGAACAAATAAATCTTTATCTACTTTAGAAAGTAAATACTTCAATTGATCAATTGGCATAATTACTAAATCCATTCTATAAAGAATTAATTTATATAAATTTTCTTTAATACCTAATTTATTAAAATATAAAAGATTCTCTCTTATATTAGATTCAGCTAACATTAACTTTTGAACATCTTCTTGGTTCATATTATTAACAAGAAATTCAAAATCAAAATTAGATACTCCATATTCCTTTAAATAATCTATCATAATTAATTCCTCTTAGCTTTCTTAAATACACTATTAACCATAATAGTATTAATCTTTTCAAAATTAGTAAAAGAATATTTCTTTATTACTTTCTTCTCAATTAATTGATTTAATATCTTATCTAATTTTTCTACTTTAATTAAATTGAAATCATCTTTTCCATCCTTAAAGTAAGTAAACATATTAACTTTATGTGAAAGTAATATACTAATATTATTAACAATAATCGTTGGATTAATAGTTAAAGTCTTATGACATCTATTAACTAGTTCTTTAGGATCACATCCAAATTCATGACAATACTCTACGATATACTTAAACATATCAAAGTTTTGAGACATGAATAAAGGATTTCTTTTAATTAATAATTTATAATTAACTTTAATTTCTTTTAAACCATCAATAATACTTAAATAATCTTTATTTCTAGGTTTAAAGTAATCATTAACTCTATCTATAAATACACTCATATTATAGTTAAGTAATATCTTTAATGAATCAATATCTACACCATCTTCTTCAGTAGTAAGTGATTCAACAACACTCTTAACTGCTTGTGGAGATGAATATAAAAGTAATACTACTCTTAAAACTTGATTTTCTTTTGGTATTAAATGTAATACTCCACCATCTTCAGCTTTATTCTGTTTAATAACATCAAAAGTACTATAGATTAAATTACTATCCATCTCTTTTAAATCTTTAAGTAAGAAATTAGGTAAAGTTCTATAATCCATTTCAAACTTATTAAATATTTCATAAATCTTATCACTAAATTCAGTTTCATCCTCAATCTCAATATCAAAGTCTTCAAACTCAATATCAGGAGGATTAAGTATCTTTAAGTTGTGACTATTTATATATCTATAAATCTTTAACATGTTTGTATCATATGCATTTTCATTATACTCATGGCATAAAGATTCAATAAAATCAAAATTCTTAATTAGTTTATGATTATCTAATCCTTGGAATAAAAGATTTAAATTCTTATCAATTTCAACATAACTCTTAGCTCCAGGAAGTTTTTTATTTATATAATCAAGTAATGCACTTTTGAATACATCAAAGGCATCTCTATATTCTTTATTTATCTTAACAAATAAATTATAGTTTCTCTTTCCATAAAGAAGGTCTCTTAATTGAACTATATTCTTTTTAACATTTAAGTCACTAATCTTTCCTTCTTCAATAACAAAGTCGATTATAGAATCAGGAACATCACATAAATTCTCTATATCTTTTTCCAACATATCTGCGATATCAACTAAGTTAATACCATCAAATAATATATCTTCTTGATCTACAAAAGAAATATTCTTTCTTTTAAAGTCAATTAGCTTATATAAAAGTTCCTTTCCTTCATCCATATTATCACCCTAATTATTCTTTATAATTTTTATAAACTTTTTACTTCTTCTTTTTCTTGATATAAAAGATTTTTAGTAAAGTTATATTCATCAATTAAACTTTTTAAAGTATTTTTATATTCTTCTTTTAATTCAAGATTTCTACTATTCTCATAATCTTCTATTTGATTCTTAATTAAAGTAGCAATCATTAATAACTTATCATGTTTTTTAGATTCAAACTCTTCAACTGATGAAGAATCTGTTACTTGAATATCTCTATATTCTACATTTCTAACAGATAATTCATTAATATCATATCTTATTAGTCTATTAGCCTCACTAATAAGAATTTTCATATCATCAAAACCAAATTGATCTAAAGTTCTATTAATCTTATTTAAAGATTCTACAGAATTCTTTTCTCTAAATCTTTTTAACTCTTGTCCTAATACCATAGCATTAAGAACATATTCAACAGTATATTCACTTCTTAAACAAGCCTGAGCAACTTCTCTTATCTTTTCATTTCTAAAATTGAAGTCTACTACATTATTATTTCCTTTAATTGCTTTTAAAAGTGCATCCTTAACTTCAGGATATTCATAAACAGCTCCATAAATATAAGATATATTTTGAGTTATCTCAGGATCCAATACATTAGTCTTAGCATTATAATCAACTAAAGCTCTTTCAGCTACTAACTTTTCAGCATCACCTAAACCTAGTGAATCAATAAAGTTATGGAAGTCTTTAATATCAGTAAATAAATCATGATCTTTAGTTGAAGTAAGTAATTCTTCATACATATCACATTTATCTACAGTCTTTTTAAAAGCAGAACATCTATCATTAATTAGTTTATTGTAGTCTTTAATATTTTGGAAAAGTTCGTTAAAACCACTATCAATCGAGAAATCAAATTGGTTAATATCTAAGTTAAGAAGTTTAATTATATCATTACGATCAAAGGTAGAAAGGCTAGTAATATCATCAATTGTTAGTTCATCTATTTTTTTATAGAAGTATTTCTTAAGTTCATCAATTGAACTCTCTTGTATCTTTTTAATTTCTGAATTACACAAATTCCTTTTCGACTCAATCGCATCAACGATAGCTTTAATGCCTTTACTCTTTTCCATATTAACCACTTTCCTACTATATAAAGTATAACATAATACAAATGTTTCAATCAAGAAAATATAAACTATTATTGAGAGTAATAATGTATTATGATAATATTTAATAGTAAGGAAGTGAATATATGAACTCATCAATTAAAATATTTGACGAAAACATGAACCTATCCGATGATTTCAATGAGACTGTAGAAATGGTACTCATGGGTATTCACGGAGAAAAATATTACGATAACGATGACGAATTACAAGATACAAGATTATTAAAAACTATCAAAGAAGAAGAAATTAAAGAAGTAAAACCTAAATATAAAAAAGAAAAAGTAACATTCAAAGATTTTATTCCAGTATTATTCTTTATGTTAATAACAGCAGTTTTATGTTTTGGAGGTTACTACTTCTTAAATAACTTTGATATTTCATCAATGTTTGGAGCTTAATATGGAAGAAATAAAAGTAGATATTAATCCAGATTACACAATGATGAAGAAACAAGAAAATGGTTTATTCTTATCTCAAGAGCAAGTAGATATACTTGAAGAAAATAATATAGACTATAAAAAGTGTAAATCATTATCAGAATTAATTTATCTAATAGAAATGTATATAAATGACGAAAATCAAGATGTTTTAAACAATTTACTAGACATATTACAAGAAAGAAATTATTATCAAAATTATAAATAATTGTTGATAAACAATAAATTAATGATATAATTTTATTAAATAACAATAATCGGAGGTGTAATATGAAGATTATAATAAGATTAGATAGAGTTATGGCTGATAGAAAAATCAGTTTAAATGAATTAGCACAAAACGTTGGTATAACTCCAGCTAATATGAGTAATTTAAAGACTGGAAAAGCAAAAGCAATTAGATTTTCAACATTGGAAAACATCTGCAAAGTACTAAAATGTCAACCAGGTGATATACTTGAATATGCTGAAGATGAAATGGAAAATCTATTATAATGAGGAAATATTATATAGATTTTGATGGAGTTATATTAGATACAATCCCAGTATATAAACTAATATACTCAAGATATAAATTAGAAAATGAAAATAACCTATTCAGATATTTAAATATATCTGATGTTTTTTCTAAAAAGAGAGCTATTAATAATTCACTAGAAATATTAAAAGATCTTCAAGATAAAGTAGATATTAAAATATTAACTAAAGTAAATAATGATTATGAAGCTAGAGTTAAAAAAGACTTTTTAAGAAAAAATGGAATAAATATACCTGTTATCGCAGTTCCTCAATATGAGAAAAAAACAAACTATGTTAAAAACATAGATAAAAATACAATTCTTATTGATGATCTAAAAGATAATATAGATGATTGGATTATCAAAGGAGGCACAGGAATACTTTTTAAAGAAAAAAATATTCAAACATATCATTGTGAATTTCATTTAGATAAAATATTAGTATAAAAAAGACATCAAACGATGTCTTTTATTGTGGAAATATATCAAATTCTTTTGGAATCGGAGATACAAATTCAAAAGTATGATTTCTAAATGGATGTTTAAGTTTTAAATACCTATGATGTAAACACATTCTTCTTAATGGATTCTTAGTAGATCCATAATTCTTATCTCCTATGATAGGATGTCCTAAATCACTAAGAGTAACTCTTATTTGATTCTTTCTACCAGTACCTATAAATACTTTTAATATTGAATAGTTTTTACTTCTTTTAATAACTTCATAAGAAGTAATACATAATTTACCATTTTCTTTAGTTGTACTATAACTATGTAATTGCTTATTATCAGTAATATAGTTCTTAATAGTGTCTTTATCTTTAGATACACTGCCTTCAACAATTGCATAATACTCTCTTACTTCAGCATAATCATTCCATGAATCTTGTAGTGCTTTCTTAATCTTTTCGTTTTTAGCAAATACAACAATACCTGAAGTATCTTTATCTAGTCTATGAACTACAAATACTTTTTGATTCTTTTTATGTAGATAATCATATACTTCACCATATAAAGTAGACTCACCACCTTTATCTGTTTGAACAGTTAAAACATGAGCACTCTTGTTAACAACTAACAATTCTTTGTCTTCATAAATAATATCTAGTTTCTTCTTTTTCATAATAAAACCTCACACATATTATATAGATTACACACATAAATGTAAATTACTTGTTTTTTAAACTAGTGATTAGTATAATTAAAATGAGGTGTAACATATGGAAGATACTAAAAAAGAAGTAAAGAAAACTACTAAAAAAACAACAGGAACCAAAAAGAAAACAACTACTAAAAAGACTACTACTGCTAAGAAAACAACAGCTACTAAAAAAACAACTACTAAAAAACAAGCAAAACCAGTAGTAAAAACAATCGAAGAAAATAAAGTAGATATCAAAAACTTTGATCCAAAAGAAGTAAAAGCTACAGCTATTGATACTGTTGAAGAAAGAGACGATATCGCTGAAGCAATTAAAAACGAAAATAAACAAGAAATAATCGAAATCAAAAAAGAAGTTAAAGAATTAGCTAAAAAAGAAGAAACAACTAAAGTTAAAGACAATGAAAAAATCATAGACTTTGGTATCGTAGTTGTTATCATTGGATTATTTATTTTAGTATTAACAACATATTTAACAAGTGCAATTGATTTATCATATCAAGAAGTAAATATATTAGTTATAATTTCTATTGCAATTGAAGCTCTTGGAGTAGCAATTGTTCTAGTAGGTTCATTAAATAGAAAATAG
>CAMKAT010000024.1 GCA_946410555.1 uncultured Caryophanales bacterium
GATGCTAGAATACCTGAATCTTCTAGAATTGAAGATATAGATTCTATCGTTAAAAATAAACCAAGAATTATTATTATGACTAAAAAAGATCTTTGTGATTTAGAAGAAACAAATAAATGGATTAAAAAATATAGAGATGCAGGTCATACTGTAGTTTTAGTTAATTTAAATAATAATGATGATTTAAAATATGTTTTAAATGAAACTAAGAAGATTGGTGAAGAAATAAATAAGAAACGTATTGAAAAAGGTTTAAGAGAAAAAGAATTAAAAGCACTAGTCGTAGGTATACCAAACGTAGGTAAATCTACATTCATAAATAGAATGGCTGGTAAAAAAGTCGCAGGTGTTGGAAACATGCCAGGTGTAACTAAAAATTTAGTTTGGTTAAAGACTAAATCTAATGTATTACTTTTAGATACTCCAGGTATTCTTTGGCCTAAGTTTGAATCAACTGAAGTTGCAAGAAATCTTGCAGCTATGAGTGCTATAAAGATGGAAGTATATGATAATGATGAAGTTGCTATTCATGTACTTAATAAATTAAGTGAATTCTATCCAGAACATTTAAAAAATAGATATGGATTAGATTTCTTTGATAATGATGATATCGGAGAAATGTATGATAGAATTGGTAAGAAGTTAGGTTATATCATTAGAGGTGGAGAAATAGATTACGCTCGTGTTTCTGTATCTGTTATTAATGATATAAGAAATGAAAACATCAAAGGAATTACATTCGATAGAATCTAATGGAAATCGAAGGATTTTTAATTGATAGTGAAGTATATGATATTAGTCCAATAGAAAGTATACCTAACTATCAATTTTTATCGTTAGAGGATATATTATCTGAGTTAAAAAAGAATTATAAAAAGAATAAGAAACTATGTGAACTTATTGAAATGCATTTAGCCAGCTTAGATAATATGCGTTATGAGCGTAAATTAAAATCACAAGGATATAAATATATCGCAGGGGTAGATGAAGTTGGTAGAGGACCCTTATGTGGCCCTGTAGTTACTTGTGCATGTATATTACCTGATAACTATTCACTTCCAGGTTTAACTGATTCAAAAAAGATAAGTGAAAAGAAACGTGAAGAGTTATACGAAGTATTAATTAAAGATTGTATATATTCAATTGGTATTAAAGATGAAAAACGTATAGATGAAATTAATATCAGAGAAGCTACTATTGAAGCAATGTATGATGCAATTAATAATTTATCTATAAAACCAGATTATGTTTTAATTGATGCAATGGATTTACCAAAGCTTGATATGGAATATAATGCAATGATTAAGGGAGACTTTAAATCAGCATCTATTAGTGCAGCTTCAATTATTGCTAAAGTAACTAGAGATAGAATGATGATTGAGTTAGATAAAAAGTATCCTGAATATGGATATGCTAAGCATAAAGGATATCCAACTAAAGATCATATTGAAGCAGTTAAAAAATATGGAGTTAAAGATTTTTATAGAATGACTTTTGCTCCAATAAATGAACTTATAGATAAAAATAAAAACTAAGGAAAGTGTAAATCACTTTCTTTATTTTTGTTAATAAGACAATTATTTTTATTGACATATAAAAACAACTTATCATATAATTCAACTTGACTTGAAGTTTAAATTATAATTAATATATAGATGAAAGAGGGAGTTAAATTGACTAAACTTGTAATAGTGGAATCTCCAGCTAAAACACATACAATTGGTTCTTACTTAGGTAAAGACTATAAAGTAGTATCATCAAAAGGTCATATCAGAGACTTAGCTACTACTGGTAAGTTTGGTTTAGGAGTAGATATAGATAATAACTTTGAACCAAATTATATTTCTATCAAAGGTAAAGCTAAAGACATAAAAGCGCTTAAGAAAGATATTAAAGAATCAGACTTTGTATATCTTGCAACCGACCCAGACCGTGAAGGAGAAGCTATTTCATGGCACCTTTATGATGCTCTAGGTATTAAAGATGACAAGTATGAAAGAATAGTATTTAATGAAATTACTAAACCTGCAGTCGAAGAAGCATTTAATCATGCTAGAAAAATAGATATGGATTTAGTTAAATCTCAAGAAACAAGAAGAATACTAGATAGAATCATAGGATTTAGATTATCTAAACTAATGAGAAGTAAAACTGATGGTACATCTGCAGGAAGAGTTCAATCAGTAGCTTTAAAACTAGTTGTTGATAGAGAAAGAGAAATTGAATCTTTCATTCCTGAAGAATATTGGGAAGTTGTAGCTCATATAAACGATTTAGATTTTGAATTAGATAAATATAATGATTCTAAATTAGAGATACATTCTAAAGAAGAAATAGATAATATCTTAGATAATTTATCTGATGAATTTACAGTTAAATCTATAGATAAAAAAGCTAAAAAGAGAAACTCTTTAATGCCATTTATTACATCTACATTACAACAAGCATGTATTAATAAATATGGATTTAACTCTAGTAAAGTAATGAGTATTGCTCAAAAGTTATATGAAGGTATTGATATCGGAGATAATACCGTAGGTTTAATTACATACATGAGAACTGACTCAACTAGACTTTCTCCATTATTTATAAATGAAGTTTTTGATTACATTAAGTCTAACTTCGGAGAAAAATATGTTGGTGCTGTAAAACAATCTAAAAAGAAAGATAATGTTCAAGATGCTCACGAAGCAATTAGACCAACATCTATTATGCGTACTCCTGAATCAATGAAGAAATACTTAACTCCAGATGAATACAAATTATATTCAATTATTTATGCAAGAGCTTTAGCTAGTCTTATGGCTCCTGGAGAAATACTTACAACTACTATTAATTTAGATAATAATAAATATAATTTCAAAACTACTGGTACTGTAGAAACATTTGATGGTTTCTTAAAAGTATATAGAGAATTCTATAATAGTGAAGAAAAGATATTACCTGATTCAATCAAAGAAGGAGACATTCTTAAATCTAAAGATATAGAAACACTTCAAAAGTTTACCAAACCAGCTCCAAGATACACTGAAGCAACTTTAATCGAAGAGATGGAAAAATTAGGTATTGGTAGACCATCTACATATGCTCAAACAATGAAAACAATTAAACAAAGAGATTATGTAGAAATAAAAGATAAAAGATTCTTCCCAACTGAAACTGGTATTGAAGTAACAGATAAACTACAAGAATTCTTCTCAGATATTATTAATGTTACTTATACTGCTGAGATGGAAACAGAACTTGATGAAATCGCAGATGAAAAACAAGATAATGTAAAAGTACTTAGAGACTTCTATGATAAATTTGCACCACTTTTAGACAAAGCATTTAAAGAAATGGAGAAAACTCAACCACAAGAAACTGGAGAAAATTGTCCGAATTGTGGATCCCCACTAGTAGTTAGAAAATCAAGATACGGTCAATTCATAGCTTGTTCAAATTATCCAGAATGTAAGTACATTAAACAAGAAGAAAAAGAAGAAGTTCCTGTTAAGGAAATATGCAAGTGTCCTTCATGCGATGAAGGTATGATTATAGAGCGTCTTACTCGTAGAGGTAAAGTATTCTACGGTTGTAATAGATTCCCTAAATGTAAAACTGCATATTGGGATAAACCTATTGGGGATACTTGTCCTAACTGTAATTCAATGTTAGTTGAAGGCAAAGAAGGAATTAAATGTTCCTCATGCGATTATACAAAATAAATAATAACTAAGTGTTAACTTAGTTATTTTTTTGTTTTTTTAAAAAAATATACGTGATAAAATTTATACTAGGAGATGTATGAAGAAATGAAAACAACAAAAAAAACAAAGAAAAAACAAAAAAAGAAAGCACATGGTTTTACATTAGTTGAATTACTAGCAGTAATTGTAATACTCGCGATTATTATGATAATTTCAATACCAAGTGTATTACGATCAATGGAAGTAGCAAGAAGAAAAGCGTTTATTACTTTTGCTAATAAGAGTTATAAACAAGCATTACAAACTTATAATAAAAATGTTTTAAATGGTGAATCTGAGAATAATTGTATTATCTATAACATAAAAAATGATCTTGAATTAAGTAGTACTGGGGATTTTGATGGATGGATATTACTTAATGTAAAAAACGATGATGCTTATATAACTTTATATGATAAAGAATTTGCTTTAGTAGCTTATCATTATAGTGATCCTTCATTAAAAATGATAGATCATGTTATAAACAAAAATACTATTAATATCGAAAAATTAAATAAAGATTTTTTATGTAGTAAATCTGATTGTCAAACATGTGAAGTAGCAGAACCTGAATCTAAACCAGTGGATACTATATATAGATTTAGTTTTGATAGATTACAAAATGGAGATAATATAGATTTATATAATAGAAAATATACGAAATATACTAAATATAATGAAGATACTTTAGAACCATATCCAGCGAATGAAACACATGATATGAAAGGCATTTATACATCTAATATAAATGATGTTTTAACATTTTCAGAATATAATGGATATAGTTTAGATGGTATTAGTGAGAATAATGTAACATTTTTAAAACACACAGTTGATGCAAATGGAATAATAACTAAGTCTGAAAATTGTTTAAAAACACCATGGGGGTTAATATGTCTTGAAGGCGCTGATGGTATTAAAGACGAGACTAATAATCAATGGAATTCTCCAAACTTTGAAACTAAAAAAGGTGATTTACTAAATTTCTTTAAATGGAATTCAGAAAACAATACATCAGAATATGATGGAGTAACTTGTCAAATCTATCCTAATGTAGTAAGTTGTAATATTTCTAATTTAAATGTTGGAATTACTATTCAATCAGGTGGCGAAGTGATTACTATTGATGGTTCTAATGGTAAGACATGTGAAGTTTTTAATGATGTTATTCAAACTCATTGTGAAATTGATTAGGATTATATTTAATATGAAATAAGGGTTCTTTGTCAAATAGCGTTGGTGGAACCAAAACTAGTGATAAATGAACTTATTTAAAAAAAGATCAAAATGAAAGTTTTGATCTTTTTGTACTTTAAAAGTATAATTCATTATTGCATTTTTATTATAATCATATTGATTTTAAAAAACTAAGTGTTAACTTAGTTATTTTTTTGTTTTTTTAAAAAAATATACGTGATAAAATTTATACTAGGAGATGTATGAAGAAATGAAAACAACAAAAAAAACAAAGAAAAAACAAAAAAAGAAAGCACATGGTTTTACATTAGTTGAATTACTAGCAGTAATTGTAATACTCGCGATTATTATGATAATTTCAATACCAAGTGTATTACGATCAATGGAAGTAGCAAGAAGAAAAGCGTTTATTACTTTTGCTAATAAGAGTTATAAACAAGCATTACAAACTTATAATAAAAATGTTTTAAATGGTGAATCTGAGAATAATTGTATTATCTATAACATAAAAAATGATCTTGAATTAAGTAGTACTGGGGATTTTGATGGATGGATATTACTTAATGTAAAAAACGATGATGCTTATATAACTTTATATGATAAAGAATTTGCTTTAGTAGCTTATCATTATAGTGATCCTTCATTAAAAATGATAGATCATGTTATAAACAAAAATACTATTAATATCGAAAAATTAAATAAAGATTTTTTATGTAGTAAATCTGATTGTCAAACATGTGAAGTAGCAGAACCTGATTCAAATCCTACATCGAATCAAATTATTTATAGTTTTAGTACTAATGAATTATTTGTTGGTGATAAATTAGATTTACAAAATAGGAAATATACAAATTATTTAACAATTAAACCAGGAACAGAAGAACTGGTTCCTGCGAACGAAACACATGATATGGTTGGAATATATTCTACAAATATAGATGATGTTTTAACTATTTCAACAGAATGTAACGGAAGACCTATTGAAAGTAGAAACAATATAGTATATTTAAAGCATACGGTAAATAGCGAAGGAATAATAACTAAGACTGAAGCTTGTTTAAAAACACCATGGGGAACGATTTGTCAAGAAGGCGAAAAAGATACATATTATGATAAACTTGGTTTATCAAAAGATCCAAAATTTGAAACGAAAAAAACAAATTTATTTGATTTTTTCAAATGGAACGATAAAACCAAATCATCACCATATGGAAAACTTAATTGTTATAGCTCTTCGGATGAGGTTTATTGTAGTAATTTTCCTCTTTGGAGAATTAGTTTCTCTTCTGATGGAACTGTGTATGTGGATGAGGCTCAGTCTTCCTATTCAATCTGCAGTGCATATGGAGGGGATTTTAAAAATATGTCTAAATGTGATTATGGAGTGTAATTTATTATTAAACTTCTATTTATTATAATTAAAGTGAATGGATAAAATAGTCTTTTTAAAAAATTGTAGTAGAATTGAAAACAATAAAAAAGAAAAAGAAGAAAAAATATCAAATATTGCTATTTGATTAAATAATTTTTTAAATTTATTTAAAGACTATTGATTTTTATTAGTGAATTTTTATGATAAAATTTATATGGTGATAGTATGGCAGATGAAAAACTACTAATTAAATTTCCAGCAGAAACCGATAAGAATGCCTGGCTAGACTATGTTAAAGATGCTAGAAAGTTTTATAGTGATGCAACACCCCTAGGATTTAAAGATGAAGAACACTTTAGAGAATGGTTAAATAATTTAATTAATTTAAATGTTGGTACACATATAAAAGATGGGGTAGCTCCTCAATCTACATTCTTTATGTTTAATGGTAATAGAATCATTGGATATTTAACTATAAAAAGAAAAGTAATTAATCAAAAAAATGTAGGTCAAATATATTTTAATATTAGACCTTCAGATAGAAAAAAAGGATATGGAACTAAATTAATGACTGCTGCACTTAATAAATGCAAAGAAATTAATTTAAGTGAAGCAGTTATATCATGTCCAGATGAATCTCTTGGTGCTATCAAAATAATAGAAAGCCATGGAGGTAAACTTGCTGAAACAAAATTCTTAAATGGTACTGAAATAAAAATGAGAATATACTTAATCAAACTATAGATTAGGTATTTTTATTTGTAATTTATATTCAATAATATTATAATTTTTATGTAAGGTGATTTTTATGCATTCAGTATATATTCATATTCCATTTTGTTCACATATATGTTCTTATTGTGATTTTACTAAGTTATTACATTTAGAACCATTTGTTGAAGAATACTTAGAAAATCTTCAAAAAGAAATCCTAGAGAACTATGATGGAGAAAGACTTAAGACATTATATATTGGGGGAGGTACTCCTTCATGTTTAACTAGAAAAGAAAGAATCAAATTATTCCAAATCTTAGAAAATTTTATAAGAGAACCAGATTGTGAATATACAATTGAATGTAATCCTAAAGATATTACTGAAGACTTCCTTGATGATATCGTAGAAGCAGGAGTTAATAGAGTTTCTATTGGTATTGAATCATTTGATGAGGATAATTTAAAAGTCTTAGAAAGAAAAGCAGACTTTAAAGATATAGAAAATAAGCTTGAAATGTTAAGAATGAGAGGAATAGATAACATTAACTTAGATTTAATGTATGCTCTTCCAAATGAAAAATTAAATGTTCTTAAAAACGACTTAAAGAAATTCTTAAAACTAAAACCTGCTCATATAAGTACTTATTCACTTATGATTGAAGATCATACCAAACTTGCAAATCAAAACACTGAATATATATCAAGTGAACTAGATGCTAAGATGTTTGAAACAATTACTTCTAAATTAAAGAAGAGTGGTTATGTTCATTATGAAGTATCTAACTTTGCACTTCCAGGTTTTGAATCTAAACATAATCTTAATTATTGGAATAATGGTGAATACTATGGATTTGGTTTAGGAGCATCAGGATTTAAAGCAGGATTTAGATATACTAATACTGCGAATTTAAGAGAATATAACCAAGGTAATTATCGTAAAGAAAATCAAATGATGTCTTATAAGGATATGATGGATAATGAGCTTATGTTAGGCTTAAGAAAACTTAAAGGTATTAATGTAGATGAATTCTATGAAAAGTATGGAGAAAACATTCAAGATGTATTCCCTAAGATAGATGAATACCTTAAAAATGGTAATTTAATCTATAAAAAAGGATACCTTTCAATACCAGAAGATAAGATCTATGTAATGAATGAGATACTTGTAAATATCATGTAGATTATTGATTGATATTTTTACAGGTGCTATAATTCAATAATAGATAGGGTGATAAAATGAAAAATAAATTAAAATTTAATTTACTATTTATATTATTAATTTTAATGATACCAACAGTGGCAAATGCAGCGTCTATTAAATTAGGTTCAGCAACAAGTGAAGAAGGAAAAACAACATTCCCAATCGTTTTATTAGGAAACGAAATTAAATCAGGAGATGTTATTGATTTAAAAGGAAGCGTTTCTGATAATGCCATGCTAAACGTCGGAACTATCGATTTTAAAAATGGTGTTGGTAAAAATGGTGCAGTTGCTGCCGATAAAACAATTCCAACTGACGGAATGGAAATCGGAACTATTACTATTACTAATAGTACTGATTCAAATCAAACTGGAAAATTATCAATCAGAGGTACTTATAAACCATTAGATGGTAGTTCTAGTGATTTAATAATAAGTGAAACTTCTATTACAGTAAAAGGTGCTAGAAAAAAATCAGCTAGTTCTAAATTTACTTCAATTAAACCTAGCCAAGGAACTATAACTCCAGAATTTAAATCAGATGTATATGAATACACTGTTTATAATATTAAAGATACAATTAATTCAGTTACAATTAACTATACTTGTGACAATTGTACTGTATCTTCTACACATGCAAATGCATCTAAAGGTTCTTCATCAGTTAAGATTGGAGACTTAAATAAAGGCGAAAATAAAGTAGAACTTAAAGTCACTTCTGAAAATGGAGAAAATAGTGATACTTATACAATTAATATAATTCGTGGAGAAACTGAATTTAACTCAGCTAAAATTAGAACTATTCAATTTGGTGATAGTAAAACTACTCCAGATTATAAGAGTGATGTATATGAATATACAGTTCAAGTTCCTAATTCAGTTAAAGATGTTAATAAAATTTTATCTATTGAATTAGAAGATCCAACTGCCACTTACGAAGTTAAAGGTGGAGATGAATTATATGTTGGTGAAAATACTGTAGAAATTACAGTAACTAGTGCTTTAAAAGATAATACACAAATCTATATTTTTAAAGTTACTAGATTAAATAGTGATGAATGTATATTAGTTAGTTATAGTGAAAAAGATGATAAAGTAGTATTCATTGATGCAGATCAAAAAAGACAAGAAATGACTATTGATGAATTCAAAACTGCTTATCCAAAAGTATATGAAGATATTAAAAATAAAAAATATAAATTTGATGAAAATGGTAATGTAATCAATGATGATAAAAAAGATAAGAAAAGTAATACTAAAACAATTATTACTATTATAATTATTATTGTTGGTGTTATTGTTATTGGTCTTTCAGGATACTTTATCTTTAGAAAGAAAGACCCAGAAAAAGAAAAAGAAAAAATTAAAAAGAAAGCTATGAAAAAAGCTCGTAAAGATGAACTTAAAAAGTTAGAAGAAGAATACTATAAAGAGTATTATGAAGACGAGTATGAAGGTGAAGAAGAAACTGAAGAAACTGAAGACACTGAAGAATCAACAGAAACTGATGAAACAGATGAAGAAGTTCCTGAAAAAGACAAACTAGACGAATCTGAAAAAGAATCCCTTCTTGAAGATGATTACATCTTTGAATCTTCATTAATCGAAGATGAACAAGAAGAGGAAGAAGAAAAGCCAAAAAAGAAAAAAGATGAAGTTGTTGATATCGATACAGCCTTAGAAGATTTAATGAATACTAAAACTTATGATTTTAGTGATGAATTAAAAGATGTAGACGACGAAGAATAATAAAAAAACCTCTTGCAAAAGGGGTTTTTATGGTTTATAATACTTGTGGTTATTGGAAGGAGGGAAGTATTTATGGCAAGAACTAAAGTAGAAGTTAAAAATGGTGACTTAAATGGAGCTTTAAGAAGATTCAAAATGAAAGTTGCTAAAAGTGGTGTCCCTTCTGAATTAAAGAAACATAGAGAATACACTAAACCAGGCGTTGTTAGACGTGAAGAAAAGAAAGAAAATATTAAAAATTCTCGTAAGAGAAATAGAAGAGGATAGTAATATCCTTTTTTTTGTGCTTAAATTATACATAGAAAGGATATGTATATGAAAAAAGTTTTAAGATTATTTATTGTATTATTAATGGTATTCAGCATTAATGTTTATGCTGAAGAAGCTAATACTGTAACAATATATTGTTTTTATGGAGCTGGAGATTCGCATGCAGATGATATGTTTAAATTCTTTGATGAATTAAAATTAGACAATGAATATAAATATAAATTTGCTGTAGAAAAACTTGAAGTATGGGGAAATAAAGATAATGCTACATTGCTGTCTAAAACTGCGAATAAATTAGGTACAATGGCATCTGGAGTACCTTTTATTGTAATTGGAGATCAATACTATTCAGGATTTCCGAACAAAGAGGCAAATAAAGATAACTATAATAAATATTCAAATGAAATAAAAAAAGGAATTAACAGTTCATACGAAAAAATAAAAAATTCTACATATGTTGATATTATAAACGTTGTTAGAAATGAAAATGAAACTAATTGTATTGGTGGTAGTGATACTAACTGTTCAGTTACTATTGGTGCTACTGAAAGAAAGACTACAGATGAAAGGTTCTATACTGATAGTGATATTATTGTAGATGAAGATATTACTAAAACAGCATTCTTTGCTGGTAATAATGTTAATGTAGAATCTAAGATTGATGGTATAGCATTTATCGCAGGTAATTCTATTATTGCTAGTACTGAATCTGATTATGCATTTATCGCAGGTAATTCTATTAACCTAAAGAATTTCCATGCTAAAGATGCTTTTGTAGCCGGTAATCAAATTATAATTGAAAATGCTACAGGAACAAGAAGTATTTATGCTACTGGAAGTTCGATTAATATTACTTCTGATTATATTGAAGATCTTTATTTAGCAGGTAAAACTATTACATTGAAAGGTAAATTTGATAATGTAGTAATTGATGCTGAAAAAGTAGTTCTTACTGGTGCTATCACAGGGAAACTTAAAGTTAACGAAAACACTGAAGTAGTTTTAGCTACAGACTATACTGTAGTAAATGAAATTGAAAAGTTTACTAACAAAGATATATCTAAACAATTTAAAACTAATAATGTGTTAGGTACATTTATGGTTACTAAATTAGTATCATTTGTTACTGGTTTTGTTAACTTAATTATAATTGGAATTATTCTGATTCTATTATTTAATAAGAAATTTGAAAAAATATCTAAAATTAAAAATACTGCCGGTTATGTATTTGGTAAGATCGGACTTGGATTATGCGGTTTAATCATTGTTCCAATCTTAGCTATAGTTTTACTTATCACAGGATTTGCATCATTACTTGGTGTATTAGCAATACTTGCATATATTGTGGCTTTAATAATAACAGCTCCAGTAGTTGCTATTAACTATGGTAATATTCTACTTAAAGATATAAAGAATGAATATTTAAGATTTGTAGTAGCTTTAATAATACTTCAAATTGTAAAGCTAGTACCTGTATTCGGAGGTCTAGTAACATTCTTAAGCTTATGCCTAGGATTAGGACTATTAAAAGACTTAATTTCAACTGAAAAGAAGGAAAAATAATTCCTTTTTTTCTTTTGTAATAGTATAATACAACTAAAGAAAGAAGGCATAAATATGTACGAACAAGTAAAAAAAGATTTAATTGAAGCAATGAAATCTGGAGACAAGTTTAAACTTAGTGTTATCAAAATGCTTAAAAGTGCTTTAATGAATGAAGAAATCAATTTAGGAAGTAATGGTTCAGGATTAACTGATGACCAAGTACTTGCTGTTATTAAAAGAGAAGTTAAGAAAAGAAACGGATCTATCGAAGAATATACTAAATATGGTAAATTAGATGCTGTCGAAGATCTAAAGAAAGAAGTAGAAATTTTATCTACTTATTTACCTGAAGAAATGAGTGAAGAAGAATTAACTAAACATATCGATGAAATCATCGCTGAGATTGGTGCTGAATCTATCAAAGATATGGGTAGAGTTATGAAAGAATTAACTGCTAAATATGCTTCACAAATTGATATGGGTAAAGCAAGTAGCATTGTTAAGTCTAAATTAAACTAATAAATATAGTTGAGTTTGGCTCAACTATTTTATTTTGCACGATTTAATAGTATAATTTATGTAGGTGATTTTATAGTGAAAGACATGCTACCAGGAAAAACATTTAACATTATATTAGAGATTATACCAATGGTTATATTATTCTCACTAGTAGCAATACTTTTAAGAATAGTAATATCGCTATATAATCATGAGAAGATTAATATATTTAATGATTTTAAAATGCTTATTTATATAATATATTTATTTGTATTATTTCAATTAGTAACCACAATCGATTTTAAATCATATTCTAATAATTTTACTCCATTTAAAGAGATAATGAGATATGAGTTTACTAGTCCATTATTTATTAGAAATGTAATAGGTAATATTATTATATTTATTCCATTTGGATATTTAATAAGTGATATTATTTATATGAATACTAAACATAAGAACTTTATTATAGTAGCTTTATTCGTAGCTTTAACTTCCTTAGGAATTGAAACTACACAAATGTATATAGGTAGAAGTTTTGATATAGATGATATTATACTTAACTTTGCAGGTGGATTAATTGGTTACTTTGCATTTTTAATTATAAAAAGTATATTTAAAGAAGATTCTATTTTAAGTAAATTAATTAAAGCATTATTAATGTTAGGATTTATTGCTGTAGTTAGTTACTTAGTTTATAAAACAGTTATTTAAGAGGGTTTAATATGGAAAAACATTATGAGATTATAGATGAATTTAATGTAGATTTTGATTATTCATATTTAGATGATGTTATTGAAGCAACACTTAAGCATGAAAATGCTGAAGGTGCTTATCTATCAGTAATATTTATTGATGATGAAACTATGCATGAAATGAATAAGGAAACAAGAGGAATAGATAGAACAACAGATGTTTTATCATTTGCTCTTGAAGATGTAGATAATATCAAAGGAAGTGTAAGAGTCCTTGGAGATATATTTATATCAATTCCTAAGATGAAAGCACAAGCTTTAGAATATGGACATTCTGAAAAGAGAGAGTTATCATTCTTAACTTGTCATGGTCTTCTTCATTTACTAGGATATGATCATACAAGATCATTAGAAGAAGAAAAGATTCAATTTGGATTACAAGATGAAATATTAAATGATTTAAATATCATTTCATGATATAATATTAAAGAAAAATAATAAGGGAAGTGTTAATATGAGAAGTGGATTTGTAAGCATTGTAGGTAGACCAAATACAGGAAAATCAACTTTAATAAATGCAATAATTAATGAAAAGATTGCTATTGTATCTAATGTCGCAGGTACAACTAGAAATACTATCCAAGGTGTATACCATGGAGATGATTTCCAAATAGTATTTGTAGATACACCTGGTATTGCAAGAGCAACTGATAAATTAGGTAAGAAATTAAATAAAGAATCATATGATTCACTTGATGATATTGATGCTATTCTTTTTGTAGTAGATGCAGCGGGTGGTCTTGGTAAGGGAGATAAGATGATTCTTGAAACTTTAAGAAAAACTAATACTCCAGTAATACTAGTTCTAAATAAGATTGATAAACTTACTAAGGAAGGTATCTTTAAAGCAATTACCAAATATAAAGACCTTTATGATTTCCAAGAAATTATACCTGTAAGCGCTCTAAAACATATCAATATTAATGAACTTATTGATATTACTAAGAATTACTTAAGTGACTTAGTTAAATATTACGATGATGATGTAACAAGTAGTAATGATCCTAAATTCATGGTTACAGAGTTAGTAAGAGAAAAGATACTTAACTTAACTAATGATGAAGTTCCACATTCAATTACATGTGTACTTCAAAACTATCATGAAAAGTCATCATTAATCGAAGCACAAGTAGATATAATCGTATCAAGAGATTCTCTTAAGAAAATTATTATAGGTAAACAAGGAAGTATGTTAAAAGAGATTGGTACTCAAGCTCGTAGAGATATTGAAAAGATGTATAAGAAACCTTGTTACTTAGAGTTATATGTAAAAACAATTAAAAATTGGAGAAATAAAGATTCATTCTTAATTGATAACTTAGGACTAGGAGAATAATTAGTATTCTCCTTTTTATATGGAGGGTTTATGTTAAAGGCTATCAAAGGATATGTAATACATACAACAGATTATGGAGATTCATCTAGAATTCTTAATGTACTTACTGAAGATGGAATCATTGGTATTATTTCTAAAGGATGTAAGAATGTTAAAAGTAGTTTAAGACTAGTAAGTCAAAAACTAATATATGGTGAGTTTGTAATATACGAAAAAGAAAAAGGCTTATCTACTTTAAAAGAAGGTACTATATTAAATGAATTTAATAATATAAAAAAAGATATAACTAGATTTAGTTATTACTCATATATTACTGAATTAACTAGTCAAGTAATGAAAGAAAGTAATAACAAGAGTATTTATAACTTATTTAATGAAACAGTACTTAAAATTGAAGAAGGACTTAATCCTAAAGTAATGACTAATATCCTAGAATTAAAATTATTGAATTTCATTGGAGTTCCACTTAACTTAACTGAATGTGTTAAATGTGGAAGTAAAAAGGATATAATTACAATTAATCCAGATGAGGGAGGACTAATTTGTAAGAGTTGTTATACAAATGAAATAATATATGATTTAAAAGTTCTTAAGATGTTAAGAAATTATTCACTTGTAGATATTAAAACAATCAAAGAACTAAAAATAAGTGATGAATTAATTGAATTTATTAATAGAATTATAAGTCAGTATTATGATAGATATACTGGTATATATGTTCATAGCAAAAAATTCTTAGAAAAATTAGACAATCTTAATCTTAAATAAAATTAAATTATGATAAAATATAAGTGGTGGTTATATGTCAAAATATAAAGTAATAGCAATAGATGGTCCATCAGGTTCTGGTAAAGGTACAATTTGTAAGGAATTAACTAAACTTACGGGTTACTTTTATGTAGATTCTGGTGTATACTATAGGGCGATAACTTATTTGGTGCAAAAGAATAATGTTGACCCTGAAGATATCGCATCTGCTGTTAAATTAGGTGAAGCTATGGATCTTCAAGCAATTGATGGAAAATACATTTTAAATGGTGAAGATGTAACTACATTAATTCGTACTGAAGAGATTAATAAAATGTTACCTAAATTAACTCCAGTTGAGGAAATAAGAAATGTAGTTAATGCTCATGTTAGAAATTTAACTAATAATAAAAATATTATTATAGATGGAAGAGATACTACAACAGTTCTATTTCCTGATGCGGATTATAAATTCTATGTAGATTGTGACGTAACAGTTCGAGCGAAAAGACGTTATGATCAAGAAATAGAAATGGGGCTTTCTCCAGACTTTGAAGAGATTAAAGAAAACATTATTAAAAGAGATCTTAAAGATACAACAAGAGAGATAGCACCACTTAAAAGAGATAGTAGTCAAATATATATTGATACAACAAATGATACAATTGAAGAGAGTGTGAGAAAGATTATGGATAAAATAGAAAATAAAGTTAATCTTAAAAAGTTATATATAGACTTTTTTGTAAGCAAAGGACATAAACAAATACCTTCAGCTCCAGTAGTACCTGAAAATGATCCTTCAGTACTATTCAATACTGCAGGTATGCAACCTTTAATTCCATTCTTAATGGGTGCTCATCATCCATATGGAACTAGACTTACAGATTATCAAAAATGTGTAAGAACTAATGACTTAGAAAATATAGGGGACACTTACCATCATACATTCTTTGAAATGTTAGGTAACTGGTCACTTGGTGATTATTTCAAAAAAGAAGCTATTACTTGGAGTTTTGAATTCTTAACTGAAGTATTAAATATTCCAGTTGAAAAATTAGCTGTAACAGTTTTTGCTGGTAGTGATTTATTACCATTTGATGAGGAAGCTCATGATTTATGGTTATCTTTAGGAATTCCTGAAGGAAGAATTGCAAGAACAGTTGAAGATAACTTCTGGATTGCTGGTGAAACTGGACCATGTGGTACTGATTCAGAAATGTTCTACTGGAGAAGTAACGATCCAATTCCTGAAAAGTTTGACCCTGAAGATAATAGATGGGTAGAAATTTGGAATGATGTATTCATGCAATTTGAAAAACATGAAGATGGTTCAATCACAGAACTTCCAAAGAAAAATGTTGATACAGGGATGGGTGTTGAAAGAACAACAGCTATTCTTGAAGGAAAGACTGATAATTATCAATCATCTATCTTTAAACCTGTAATTGAAGAAATTGAAAATATCTCAGGTTTATCTTATGAAGGTAACGAAAAAGCAATGAGAATTATTGCTGATCATATTAGAAGTGCTGTATTTATTTCTGCAGATCCTGCTGGAATTAAACCTTCAAATACTGATCAAGGATATATTTTAAGAAGATTAATAAGAAGAGCAATTCGTTATGCTAAGAGTTTAAATATTGAAATTAATTCTAACTGGGAAGAAAGAATTGCTAATGTAATCATGGATGAATATGAAGAATATTATTCAGAAATTAAACAAAATAGAAATATTGTTTTAGAAGTTCTTAAAAATGAAAAGATTAAATTTAATAGAACTCTAGAAAAAGGATTAAAAGAATTTGAAAAAATTGCAAATACTAAGACTGAAATAGATGCTACTGATGCATTCCATTTATATGATACATTTGGTTTCCCAATTGAGTTAACTGAAGAAGTTGCTAAAGAAAGAAATTTAAGTGTAGATGTCGAAGGATTTAAAGTTAAATTTAAAGAACATCAAGAATTATCTAGATCGCAATCTCAAGGTAAATTCAAAGGTGGTCTTGCTGGAAATTCTGAAATTGAAACTAGATATCATACTGCAACACATTTACTAAATGCTGCATTAAAGAAAGTAATTGGACCAAACGTTCACCAATTAGGTTCTAATATTACTGAAGAAAGATTAAGATTCGACTTCCCATGTGATCATAAGATGACTGAAGAAGAAAAGGCTGAAGTTGAAAATCTTGTTAATGAATGGATTCAAGCAGGTTTAGATGTTAGGGTAGAAGAAATGAAGAAAGAAGATGCAGTAGCAAGTGGCGCTGAATGCATGTTCATTGAAAGATATCCTGATATCGTAACTGTTTATACAATCGGAGATAATGTTTCTAAAGAATTATGTGGAGGTCCTCATGTTAAGAATACTAAAGAACTTGGACACTTCAAGATTAAGAAAGAAGAATCATCATCTTCTGGTGTAAGAAGAATCAAAGCAATTTTAGAAAGTGAGTAAGAGTTTATGAAGAAGGAAGATTTAAAAACTAAAGCTCTAGAAAAATCTAAAGCATTAGCAGGCAAAGGAAAAGGATTCTTTGGAGAATTTAAAGAATTTATTCTAAGAGGAAATGTTGTAGACATGGCTATTGGTGTAATCATAGGTACTGCATTTTCTGGAATTATCAAAGCATTTACTAATGATTTTATTAATCCTTTAATTAATGGAATCGGAGGAGTTAATGTCGGAGGTAAAATTAAAATCTATGGAGGACAATATCTTCTATGGGGAGATTTTATTACTGAAGTAATTAACTTTGTAATTATTGCTTTTGTACTTTTCTTAATGCTTAAAGTTATGAATAAAATTCTTTCTATAAGAAAAAAGGAAGAAGAAAAAGAAGAGGCAAAAGATGAAGCTAAAGAAGATGCTGTTAATGATAGACAAGAAGAACTTCTTGAAGCTATCCTTGCTGAATTAAAAAAGAAAAA
>CAMKAT010000025.1 GCA_946410555.1 uncultured Caryophanales bacterium
TTTTTTAGTATTCTTAATGATATGTATATTTTTAGGATTTACAAGTTAATAAAGGTAAAACTAGATAAAATTGACATTTCTATTTATGTAAAAGAACGGCACTTATATTTATTGGGTGTCTTTTTTTATGCTATTATATAATTGGTGAATAATATGAACGAGAATTATTTCTTATATGTAGATTATTATGGTGATTATTCTTTTAGTCAAATAAAAATTTACGATATAGATTATTTGATATTTGCAACACTTGCTTATATGCCTTATAAGGAAGTAAAGAATGGTATTACTATTAATGAATTTGGTAATATTATTTTAAAGATTAATAAAGAAAAGCTTAAGGGTAATATGGGACCTAAAGCTTATGATTTATTAGAGTATATTTATAATAAAAAGAGATATAAAAATATAAGAGTTTATAACTTTCATAAAACATATAATAAAACACTTCAATTTGGAGCAATTAGTTTTAGATATAAGAATAATTTAATTGTTTCTTATGAAGGAACTAATAATTCAATTGCAGGTTGGGTTGAAAATTTTAGGTTAGTTAATGAATTCCCTACAGCTACACATAAAAAAGCTCTTGAGTATTTAAAGAGTACTGTTAAGTTCAGAGATAAAAATATATATTTATGTGGACACTCAAAGGGTGGGAATAGTGCAATGGTTAGTGCTTATTTAACTAGTGATAGAGTATTTAATAAGATTAGAAAAATATATAATTTTGATGGTCCTGGATTTAGAAGAGAAGAGTTTGATACTGATAGGTTTAAGAAAGTTAATAATAAAACTATGAATTTTTTACCAGACGGTTCTTTGATAGGTATTCTTTTATATAATAAAAAATACAATTATTTAGAAACTGATGGGTTAGCTTTTCAAAAACATTATCCATTTAATTGGAAGACTTATGGAGGATTCTTTAAAAGTGCTGAATTATCAACAACTTCACAAAAGTTAAAATATAATTTAGATAAGTCTTTATTACACGTTAATTGTGATGATTATAATGTTTGTGTAAAAGCTTTAGAAGACTTTTTTGAAAGTAATAATATTCAAAATACATCTGATTTTCAAAAAGTTAAATTTGATGATGTAATTAAGATGTTTAACTCTATTAAGGGAGTAGATAAAAATACCAAAGATATGTTTATTAACTTTATTAAATCTATATTCTTTGGTAATAGGAAATAATACTATTATTTAAATAAAAATTATGATATTATACATACTTGTTAGAAAGAAGTGGATCTTATGTATTTAATTGATAAATTAAATA
This sequence comes from uncultured Caryophanales bacterium, assembly GCA_946410555.1. Classification (GTDB taxonomy): domain Bacteria; phylum Bacillota_I; class Bacilli_A; order RF39; family UBA660; genus UBA6985. The sequence continues at coordinate 1,283 of CAMKAT010000025.1, forward strand.
AGGATATAAAAACAATTATTAATAATTTAGGTTATGATGATGATGTTCAAGTTGTTAAGTCTAGTGTTCCTAGCTTAGGTGATTACCAATACAATGGTGCTATGAAACTTGCGGGTATGAATCATTCAAACCCAAGAGAATTAGCAGAAAAGATTAAGACTGAATTAGAAAGTATTAATGACTATACTAATATTAATATCGCAGGACCTGGATTTATTAATATTACATTTAAAGATGAAGTATTAGTAGATTATATTAATAATATCTTTAAAGATTTTGATACTAATATTTATAAGGATGAACACAATCAAACTATTTTCTTAGACTATGGTGGTGCTAATGTTGCTAAAGAATTACACGTTGGACACTTAAGAAGTGCTAACATTGGTGAAGCTTTAAAGAGATTATTAAATGCTTGTAATATTAAAACTATTAGTGATGTTCATTTAGGAGACTGGGGAAGACCAATGGGTCTTGTTATGTTAGAAATTAAGAAACGTATGCCTGAACTTCCTTATTTTGATGAAAACTTTACTGGTGAATATCCAAATGAATCTCCAGTAACTGCTGAAGATTTAGCAGAGATTTATCCAATTGCTTCTAATAAATCTAAAGAAGATCCAGAATACTTAGAAGAAGCAAGAGAAATCACTTTAAAATTACAAAGTGGGGATCCTGGTTATACTGCACTTTGGAAACATGTAAGAAAAACTTCTGTTGATGATATTAAGAAAACTTATGATTTATTAAATACTTCATTCGACCTTTGGGAAGGTGAAGCTGATGCAGATAAAGAAATTCCTGAATTATTAGAATACTTAGAAGGTAATAATTATACTGAAATAAGTGAAGGTGCTGAAGTAATTTTCGTTAATGAACCTGGAGATAAGAAGGAATTACCTCCTTTCATGATTAAGAAGAGTAATGGTGGTGTTATTTACGATACTACTGAACTTGCTACTTTATATTCAAGATTAAAAAGATTTAAATTTAATGATATTTGGTATTTAACTGATTCAAGACAAGAATTACACTTTGTTCAATGCTTTAGAGCTGCTAAAAAATGTAATTTAGTTCCTGAAGATGTTAAATTAACTCATCTTTCATTTGGTACTATGAATGGTAGTGATGGAAAACCATTTAAAACTCGTGATGGTGGAGTTATGAGTTTGAATAGCTTATATAATTTAGTTTATAATGAATGTTTTAATAAACTAAGTGATGCTATCGAAGATGATAAACGTGAAGAAACTGCAAAGATTATAGCTATTGCTGCTATTAAATATGCAGACCTTTTACCTAATAGAACAAGTGATTATGTATTTGATCCAGTTAAGTTTAGTGACTTAAATGGTAAGACTGGACCATATATTCTTTATAATACTGTAAGAATTAAATCAATTTTCAATAAGATTAACGATGTTGAATTTAATAAATATCATTGTATTAATTCTTCAATTGAAAGAGAAATTATTCTTCATTTAATTGAATTATCTGCAGTTTTAAAGAAAGCTATTAATGGTTCTATATTAAATGAAATTTGTGAATTTATATTTAAATTAACAAGTCTTTATAATACATTCTATGCTGATCATTATATTGTTTCAGAAGAAAACAAAGAAATTCAAGAATCTTGGTTAGTATTAAGTGATGTAGTATTAAAAACTAATTTATTTATATTAAATATTCTAGGAATAGATGTTCCTGAAAGAATGTAAAAGTACTAGATAATCTAGTATTTTTTGCTTTAAAAAGGAGGTTAGTTATGAAGAAACCTGAGATTTTATCTCCAGTTGGATCAATGGCTAGTTTATATGCTGCTATTGAAGGTGGTTGTGATGCTGTTTATTTAGCGGGTAAATTATTTGGAGCTCGTGCTTTTGCAGATAATTTTTCTAATGAAGAACTAATATTTGCGATTAATTATGCTCATAAGTATGGAGTTAAAGTATATGTAACTACTAATACTTTAGTTTATGATTCTGAAATACCTGCGTTTATGAGATATATAGAATTTTTATATACTAATAATGTTGATGCTATTATTATTCAAGATATTGGTATGTTTGATTTAGTTCATAAAACTTTCCCTGATTTGGAAATTCATATTTCTACTCAAATGCATATTCATAATCAAGAAGGTGTTGAACTTGTTAAGAGTTTGGGAGCTTCTAGGGTAGTTTTAGCTAGAGAGACACCAATTGATTTAGTTAAAAAGATTAGAAATATACCAAATATTGAGTTAGAAATATTTGTTCATGGTGCATTATGTATAAGTTATTCTGGACAATGTTTAATGAGTTCATTAATTGGTGGAAGAAGTGGAAATAGAGGTACTTGTGCACAATGTTGTAGACAACCTTATGAATTATTCTGTAATGATATTAAAATTAGTAAAGATAACTATTTGTTGAGTACTAGAGATTTATGCACAATTGAACATATTGGTGAACTAATTGAAGCAGGTGTTGATTCTTTAAAAATCGAAGGAAGAATGAAAAGACCTGAATATGTATATTTAGTTACTAAATTATATAGAAAAGCAGTAGATTCTTATATTGAAACTGGTAAGGTTAGTGTAACTGAAGAAGAAATTAATGATCTTAAGAAGATATTTAATAGAAACTATACTAAAGGATTCTTATTTAATACTAGTAATGATAAGTTTATGAATACTTTTAGACCAAATCATATGGGTGTTAAGGTAGGAAATGTTATTTGTGTTGACAAGAATAGAGTTAAGATTAGATTATTAGATAATCTAAATCTAAATGATGGTATACGTTTTGTTAAAAATGGTTATGAAGATGTTGGAATGAATGTTCAGCAAATGTTTCAAAATAATAATAAAGTAACTAGTGCTAAGAAAAATGAAACTATTACTTTACTTGTTAAGGATGCTGTACAAGTTAATTCTGAAGTATTAAAAACTACTGATTATAATCAATTAAAGGAATTAGATAAAATTATTCAAGAACAAAATAGAAAAGTTAACGTAGATGTATCATTAAAAGCACATTTAGGTAGTCCATTAGAAATGACTGTTAGTGATGGTAAACATACTGTTACAAATTATAGTGAATATATTGTTGATAAAGCTATGAAAAATCCTACTTCTTATGACGATATTAAAGATCATGTGTTTAGAACTGGTAATACTATTTATAATATTAATATTTTTGATTTAGATTATGATGATAATATTTTTATTCCAATTAAAACACTAAATGATTTAAGAAGAGACTCTTTGGAAAAACTTGAAGAATTAAGAATAGATAAGCCAAAAATTATTGAAAAACAACAATATAATATCGATTTACCTGATTTTGAGCATACAGAGTGGAAAATATTATATTTATCAACATATGAAGATTACCATATAAGTATGGGTAGTCATTATAATGAAGTAATTATTCCTTATAATAAATCATATGATGATTATTGGATTCGTTATAATATTCCAAGAGTTCAAGAATATATTAGTGAAAGAAAAGGAAATGTTTATGTTTCTGATTTAGGTTCTGTTTATAAATTCAAACTTAAAGATATGGCTTCTAGTTACTTTATGAATGTTACTAATGCTTATAGTGTAGCTTTACTTCACAGCTTAGGAGTTAGAAGAGTAGCTCTTTCTATAGAGATGAATGATTATCAAATAAAGAGTTTAATTAATAATTATGAAGAAACATTTGGTAAGCATCCTAATGTTGAAGTAGTAGTAGATACATTACCTGAATCTATGATTATAAAATATGATTTATTTAATGGTAAATATGATTCAAAGAATGATTATTATCTTAAAGATAAGTTTGGTAATAAGTTCAAAGTTATTAGAAGAGATAATTTTACTGTTATTTTTAATCATGAAAGATTAATTAAAGAAAATCCTGAATATTTATATGAATTAGGAGTAAATGCCCTTAGATATGATAAATAAGAGTATTTACTCTTTTTTTTTGATTTTTGATATAATAGTTCTAGGTGATAAGAATGGGAAAGTCAAAAGTGTATTTTACAAAGAATATTAGTCCAGAAGGATTAATAAAGATTTATGAATCCTTAGGAGTTGTATTAGATGGTAATGTAGCAGTTAAAGTATCTACTGGTGAGAAGGGCTCTAAAGGTTATTTAAAAGCTGATTTAATTAAGCCTTTAGTAGATTTGCTTAATGGTACGATTGTTGAGTGTAATACTGCTTATCCAGGTAAGAGAAATACTGTTCAAGAGCATTTAGAGGTTGCTAAAGAACATGGTTTTACTGATATGGGTAATGGAATTGATATTTTAGATGAAGATGGAGAGTTTAAAATACCTGTTAATAATGGTAAACATTTAAAATATGATCTTTTAGGATTAAATTTTGATAAATATGATAGTTATCTTAATTTAGCACATGGTAAAGGACATGCTATGGGTGGATTTGGAGCTAATCTTAAAAATCAATCAATTGGATTTGCTTCTAGAAATGGTAAAGCTTACATTCATTCATGTGGTCATACTGAAAGTCCTGAAGAATGTTGGATAGATAAACATGAACAAATAGATTTTATTGAATCTATGGGTGAAGCCGCTAAAGCTGTATCTGATTACATTGAGAGTAAAGGTAAAAAGATCGTTTATATTACCGTTATGAATGCATTATCTGTTGATTGTGATTGTGATAAAGATCAAGGAGATCCAGTCATGGGAGATTTAGGTATCGTTGGTTCTTTAGATCAAGTTGCTAATGATCAAGCTTTTATTGATATGGTTTATGCTTCAAATGATCCTGGAGCTAAAGAATTACAGGAAAGAATTGATACTAGGTTAGGTAGACATATTCTAGAATATTCTGAATCTTTAGGTTTAGGTTCTACTGATTATGAGTTAATAAAAATAGACTAAAAGAAGGTTTATGTTGATAATTTCTTAGACTTGAGTATAATAATATACGTGTCTATAGGAAGGTAAATCGCTTATGATAAAGATAGATCCTGAAAAATTAAACAAACAGTTAAAAGACTATTTTATACATCGAGAATGCATTAGAAAAAGTTGTAAGTATCTTACTGAGTATTTAAATCAACATGGAAGAGGTACTGAAGGTATGACTTTAATGTCTCGTGCTGATGTTCATGATATTTCTAAGTTAAGACATCTTAATGAGTTTCTTGCATTAGCTTCTATTTCAGATAATATTAAAGATATGAGTAATCAAGCTCATGAATTAACTGAAGAAGAAAAAAGAGCTCTAAGAATTCATTGGCAAAATAATCCACATCATGCTGAGTTCCATGATAATCCTAATGACATGTCTAACAGTGATTCTAATGAATTAACTTGTGATGTTCATGCTAGAAGTAAACAATTTGGTAATCCTTCTTGCGTTGGATATATTGAAGCTCAACAAGATATAAGATGGCATTTTGATAAAGATCATTATAGAAGAATTTATACATATGGAGCATTACTTGATGATATTACTCAAGATGATGATTTTAATGACTGTATTAATCAAGATTTTGATTTATCATTAAAGTTTAACGATAAATCAATTGCTAACCTTGAAAAGTTTAATATTGATCCTTTCTCTGAAACTGATGTGATTTTTGAGAATTATATTATGACTAATAGATTATATTTAAGAAGAAATGACCAAACTGATTTTGTTATGATTTCTTATGAAATTCATTTAAAGGAAGTTAATACTTTGATTGGTTATATTAATATAAGATGTGATGGTGAAGTTGAATTCAAAATTTTTACTAATTACAGAGGCAAAGCGTTTGGTGCAGAAGCGTTGGTTGGCTTATTATCTATATGCCAAATGGACTATTTATATACTAAAGTTCGTGCTGATAACGAATCTGCAATTAAACTTCTTAGAAGTTTAGGATTTACTGATGAACCAACTAAAGATGAATGTAGTATTAAATTTTCTACTAAATCATTAGATAGAATAAAAGAATTAAGAAGAACATCTTAATTCTTTTTTTATGTAAATCAGATCTTGTTTCTCTTTATAATTGTTTATTTTCTAAATATAATTATAGTGAGGTGGAATATATGGATAATAAACCTATTGAGACTAGTGTAAAAGATTATAAAGAAAGAAAAGTTAATCTTATTAAATTAGATATTATATTAACTGTAGTTCTTGTTATTGCTGTTGTATTAATGGTTATTTCGTTAAGACCTGCATTTAAGAATACACATATTGTTAAAGATAAGAGTGATACTTCTAATGATGCAACAACTACTACTGTAGCAGTTAATGATTCAATTGATGTTGAAGAAATAAAAAGTGAAAAGTTTCTTTTATATAAAATAACTAATCATACTGGTGTTACTAAAGATATTACTTTAAGATTAAATACTTATGTTAATGATGAAGTAGATAATACTATTTCTAGAGAATTAAATGCTATTAATGATGGTTATACTACTTATGTATATATACCAGTATCAGAACTTGGTATTTATGATAAATATGATTATGTTACTAATTCAAGTAACAGTTTATATAAATCAGTCTTAAATAGTGGTATTGTTCTAGATAATTCAAATTTGGATCATGATTATGTTTATAAAAATATTTCTAATAAAAATATAAATGTAATGGTATTAGTTGTTTATTATGATAAAGATCATAATATTACTGATATTAAAACTTATAATAAGACTCAATTAAATAATGAAGAATCATTTGGAATTGATATACTTACTGGTTATGTATCTCAAGATATATTTATAGTTGAAGCTTATTCTATTCAATAAAAAAATATCCTAATTTTAGGATATTTTTATTTGAAATTAATATTTCCTTTATTATATACTTCATCTGGTTCAATAGCATATACTAAATCAATTGTATTTATTTTTTTATCTTTATTATAATCTAGTGATTTATCATAAGTATTATTTAATATAGCGTTTCTTATTTCTTGGAAATTATCTTTTTTAGCATATACTGTTGTTACTGAGAATAATGCTCCGATTAAGAATAATAAGATAAATACTTCATAGTGATTTTTAAATACATCATCACTAATTGGTTTTTCCTTTTCTTCTTCTTCAACTTTTTTGATTAATTCCATTCCTTCGAGATTTTTTTCTTCGACTGGATCTTGTTTATTTTTCATATCAGTAAAGTAATTTTTCTTTGGTTTGTGTTTTTTTGCTGTAGATACAATAATATTTTTAATAATTATTAATAGGATTACTGCGATACATATTCCTAAAGATAGTTTCTTATTTTCTTTGATAGCTTTGATTACTATATTTTGCATTATTAGTTCATCTTTGATTACTTTAGCTTCATCTTCATCAAGTAATATCGTTAATTGAGTTCCATTAGGGTTAAGCATTTTATGATCTGAATTAGCAATTTCTATATTTTTAATAACTATTTTTCCTGAATCAATATTCTTTTTTGGTTTTAATATTAATTGCATGTATTCAACTGAATCGAATGCAAATTCACTATCTAATAAAATTGTTTTATTTACTATATTTTCATCTATGGTTGCATCTTTGTATTCATAATTGAAGTAACTGTTTTGTTTTACTTCTTGGATTTCAAATTCAGTTGTGTTGTATTCAATATCATGTTTAATTACCATTATGTCTGGAGATGTAGCTTTAAATGTAAGTATTATTGAACCGTCACCGTTATAATTTATACTGTTATTTTCTATTTTTGCATTTTCACCACCAAATAAACCAAATATACTAGTAAAACTTATTATGGTAGTTAATAGTAATCTTTTCATATTATCACCTATTATTATTGTAGCAAATTATTATTTATTTAGAAATAATGATATAATACTTATGAGGTGTAATTATGCAAATTCCTGAGTTTTTATATAATAATTTAGTTAATGATTATGGTGAAGAAATTGCTTTAAAAATTATTGATAGATATAAACTTAAAAGAGTAGTTTCTTTAAGAGTTAATACTTTAAAATCTAATAAAGAAGAAGTAATGAAAATATTAAATGATAATGGCATTTCTTTTAAAGAAGTAAATTATATTCCATTTGCTTTAATTATAGAATGTGATGAATCTAGAATAAGAGAATTAGATATTTATAAAGAGGGAAAAGTATATCTTCAAAGTTTAAGTTCTATGATGCCCCCGTTATATTTAGATTTAGAAGAGAAATCATCTATTCTAGATATGGCCGCTAGTCCTGGAGGTAAAACTAGTGAGATTTGTGCTTTAATGAATAATAATATTTCTGTTACTGCTTGTGAAGTTAATCCAATTAGATTAGATAGACTAAAATTTAACTTAGATAAACTTGGATGTAAGAACGTTGCTACTTTAAAGGTTGATGCCAGAAACTTAGATCAATATTTTTCTTTTGATAATATATTACTTGATTCACCATGCTCAGGAGCAGGCACTATCGAAGAATCTAATTTTTCTAAGATTAATGAAAAACTAGTTACAAATATTACTAAAACTCAAGAAGCTCTTTTAAGAAAAGCTTTAAGTGTACTTAAAAGTGGTAAAACAATGATCTATTCAACTTGTTCTATACTTAAATGTGAAAACGAGAAAATAATAAATAAAATGATGAAGGAATTTGATATTGAAATTGTTCCTTTAGAGACTGAATTTGAAACATTACCTTCATCTATTGATGGAGTACTAACTATTATTCCTAGCGAAGAAACTGAAGGATTTTTTATAGCAAAGATAAAGAAACATTAATGTTTCTTTTTTATTTCTATATATTCTTTATAATCATGTATTATTTCTTTGATAAATATAGATGGTTTATTAACTAAGATATATACTTTATTCTTTGTTCTTGTTAATGCTACATAGAATATTCTTCTTTCTTCTTCGTAGGGTATATATTCTTTATCATTTTGTATAAGTCTTAATATTTTTTCTGACTTAATTTTAGAAGGTATGTTTTCTGAGTTAACTATTATTACGTTTTCTTCTTCAAGACCTTTTGATTTATGAATAGTTAATTTGTTATCAAAGTCTATATTTTCAATATCTTTATTATTTCTTCCTAGAATTAATGTATTATCTTTACCTGTAAGCTTTAAAGCATCATCAATAGTGTAATTAAAGAGTAAAACTATAGGTTTATTAACATTTTTATTTGATACTATATCCTTTTTTAACTGTTTTTTATTCTTCATTATAAAGTTAGTGCTTACATGTATTAGTTCATTACTATTTCTATATGTGTATTTAAGATGATAATATTTTGTATCTTTGAAATAGTCTTTAAAGTTTATAAATATATTTAAGTTAGATCCAGAGAATCTATATATGCTTTGAAAGTCATCACCAACTACAAATAGAGAAGCACTAGTATATTTAATTATTTCTTTTATTAAGTTAAGTCTTATTAATGATGAATCTTGAAATTCATCTATGATTATATATTTATACTTTAGTTTATAGTTTTTAACTTCATTTGTTCCTTTGATAATAATATCATCCATATCTATAGCATTCGTTGATTTTAGTTCAATATTATATAGATGATATATATCCAAGATATATTTAAGTATTATTTTCTCGTGAAATAGGGACTTTTTATATAATCTATATATGTCTTTTTCTTCAAGAGCATTAGATTTTGATAATTTAATAAAAGTATATATAGTTGATTTTAATTTCTTATAATAATTTGATTTTAATAAAATGTTAATATTAGAATCATCAAAGAATAGTCTTTTAAATATTTTTAAATACTTATTATTATGTGTAATGTAAGAATTAAAATATTCATCAATAATGAATGGAAGGGTAGAGTCGTTAGTAATTGTGTAATTATTTTCTAAGAATTTGAGTCCAAGTTTATGAAAAGTCAGTACTTCGATATCATATCCTATCTTTAATAGTTTTTCTTTTAGATTATTAACTGTTTCATTAGTAAATGAAATACATAATATTTCATCTCCTTTTAGATTCTTCTCTTCGATTAAATATTTTACTTTTCCTTGGATTGTTAAAGTTTTTCCGGAACCTGCACCTGCGATTACAAGAACTGATTTGTTCTCTGATTTTATAGCTTCCATTTGTGTGTTGTCTAACTCAATATTATTTATCCTCATAATATTCTTATACACGAAAAAAATAAGGATTACTTGTCGTAACCCTTAAATTTTTTTAAAAATATCTTTTTTTATCGAATATAGATATATATTTGTTGTTTTATTATATGTATTTTCTATGAAGTTTTTATAACCATTTAGTTGTAATACATATTCTTCTGAATCTATATTATCTGTTTTATAATCTATGATATCAAAGTGATCCTCATATTCTACAAGTAAATCTATAACTCCATTTTTAGTAACACCATCTTCAGTAATTCTTATATCATGCTCTTTATAAGTTATTGCTTTGCTTATATCTTTTACTTCATCATGTTTTAAGAAGTTTCTTATATAATTTTTGTATTCTTCATCAATATGAAGTTCATTTAAATTATCTTTCTTGAAATTATATACTTCAAAGCAATAATGAAGTAGAGTACCTTTATCTAAGACATCTTTCATTTCTCTAGTCATTATTGATTTTAATTCTTTAGAGAAATGTTTAGTTTCTTGTTTTTGATATTCTATTTCAATTGGTGTAACTATTATTTTATCGTTTGTTTTTTCTATCTTTTCTTTATAGTTAGTAGATTTAGTAGATTTATATTCATTAGTCATATTTATTTTTGATAAATCTATTTCTTTTGTATAATCTCTAAATATCTTAGCTGAGCTTAGAATATCTCTATATGATTTACAATGAAGTAAATCTAATGAAGATAATGTATCTAGAGGTTCTTTATTATCATTCCATGTATTTATTATTATGAATTGCTCTCTTGCACGAGTAGCTGCAACATAGAACAGTCTTATTTTTTCTGAAACATTTTCTTTTAATTCGTTATAGTCGTATAATTCTTTTACAAATGTTTTATCTAAGACTTCTTCATCATTATTATCAAGAATAATTCCATATTTTTTACTTAATGGATATCTAGTTTCTTTGGTTGATTTAAATCTACTTCCCATGTATGGCATATATACGAACGGGAATTCTAGTCCTTTAGAACCATGAATTGTCATTATTTTAACTGCATTTATAGAATCATTTTTGCCTGACATCTTAATATCTTCATCTGATGTAATTATTTCGTTAAAGTAATTCTCTAATGAGAAGATATCTAAACCAAATTTATTTAAAGCATCAGCATTATTAATGAAGTATTCTAGTTTCATTGATCTTTCTTTAATATTTCCTACTTCGATTAGATGTTCGAACATATTAAATTCATTTATTAGTTTAATTATTATTTCTTTATTTGATAAACCATTAATACTTTTAGATATCTCTAATAGTTTTTTATAAAGATCGGAATCTTTGAATGTTTTATTATTAAATATAGTAAATATTTCATCATCAGTCATTTTATATACATAAGATCTAGCTATAGATATAAAAGCATGATTAAAATCTTCATCAAGATTATTTAATTCGATATGAGTTAATAATGTTATTAAGTTTTTTAGAATATATACCTCATCATCTTCTTTGATAGATACATCTTTGTATAAAGTTGTTGGTATATCAAAGTATTCTAATACTTTTTTAAGTAATTCAAAGTTCTTAGATTTATCTATAAGAATACAAAAGTCTTTATATTCTAGTTTATTAAAGTTATTATCTCCATCCATAACATACAGATTAGAACTCATTTTTTTCTTTATATCATCAGCGATTATGAATGCTTCAACTTCATCGTTAGTATATGTTTTATCTTCATTCTTATAGTTGTAGATTTCCATATTATAGTTGAAGTCTTTGATTTTATTATCATTATAGTTTTTGTTACCGGCATTCATTTTGTGTTCTTCTTTATATTTAGCACCTCCGATATCATCTAACATAATAACTGAAAACACATCATTAATATTGTTGATTACTTCACTTCTAGATCTAAAGTTATCTTTCATTTCTACTTTATAACCGATTGTTTTTGATGTAGCTTTATCTTTTTTATCATATTTATCGTATTTATCTTTAAATATGTATGGGTTGGCATTTCTAAATCTATAAATAGATTGTTTAACGTCCCCAACCATATAAACGTTATCGTTTGATATGTATGAAATAAGTTTATCTTGGATGTCGTTTGTATCTTGATATTCATCAATCATTATTTCATTAGTAGAATATTTAATTTCTTCTGCGATGTCAGGATTTTTGTCTAACAATTCAATTGCTAATAGTGCAATATCATTGAATTCATATGAGTTTCTTTCTTTTTTGAATTCCATGATTTTTTCATCTAATTCTTTTAGTATTGATATTATTAACTTAATGTTTTCTTTAGTATATGTATATTCTTTTTCTAAATCTTCATCAGTTTTGGCAATCATGTCCTTGATAGATTTTTCTAGACCTTTATATTTTTTGTTGTTTAAAAAATCCCATGTATCTTTTTCTTCGGTACATCTTTTAGTTGGTTTTGATATTTGAAAAGCAGATGCTATATCATTAATAGTTTTTGCACTTTCAATCATTAATATTCTTGTAGTTAGATTATTTATATCTTCCGATTTATCTGGATCTATCAAATCGATTAACTCATTATAGAAATATGTTAATTCTAGACTTTTTTCTAAAGTGTAATCTCTATATTCTTGGATTAATTCTTTGATTGTTGAATCATTAAAGTGTTTTTCTATATATGAATTTAAATAATTTTGTCTATCTAAGATATTTAATAGTGAAGAATACATAGTTATTATTGCATTCTTTATTTTTTCATCATCTTTATTATCAAAGTCATTTAATAGATTTTTGAATTCTTCAGTTGGGTTTTCATAGTATCTATTAAATATTTCGTCTAAGATTTTTTTAGTCTTTAAGTTAACTATGGAGCTATCTATGATAGTAAAGTTTTTATCTATACCAAGCTTATAATTATATTTTTTTACTAAACTTTGAGTGAAAGAGTCAAATGTAGTTATATATGCTGATTCTACCAAATCTAATTGATCTTTTAATTCTGGAGTTTCACTTATAACTTTTCTTATTCTATCTTTCATTTCTGCGGCAGCATTATTAGTAAATGTTAGTATTATAAGTTCATTTACTGAAGCTTTATAGTGTTCTACTTTTGACAATAATTTTTCTTTTACTCTTGTTTTTAATACGAAGGTTTTACCAGAACCTGCACCGGCAGAAACAATGGTATTTTTTCCAAATATATTTATGGCTGTCTCTTGATCTTTAGTTGGTCCGTTACTCATTTGTTTCTTCCTCGCTTTCTTCGTTTTGTTCATCTTCGTTTTCTAATATTTCTTTTGATGTTCCATTTAAATAATTAATGTTCTCATCTCTTACAAAACATATATCTTTATAACTGCAGTACTTACATCCATCTACATTTTTGTCTTTGATTGGTTTAATATCAAATCTTGCATTTAATGTATTATTGATACATGTTTCAAATAAATCTTTGATAGTTTTATATAGTTTATCTTCTTCTTCGTATGTAATAACTCTGTTAGTATACGAATATTTTTCTTTTTCTTCGTTGTAAGAATATCCTTTTAAAAGATTGCATTTTGGATAATCACTTACAAAAGATGATACTAAATCTCGATCATCAATTGTTATTCCATCAAAAATTAATCTTTTTTGTTTTGTGGACTCATATGTTGTTTTAGGAGATTCTCTATATACTAGTCCTTCAAGAATATGTTGTAAGTACATACCTGTGATTTTATAGTTTTTATTTAAAGTTTTAAGTAGGAATAGATATATTGGTAATTGTATTGTTACGCCATATTCAAAGTAATCTCTTTTGATTTGGGATGAAGTTCCTGTTTTGTAATCTATTATATAAACGTTATCACCATCAAATAAACATTTATCTACGATTCCTTTGATTGTTACATCTGCTTCTACATCTAAACCTAATTTACTTGCACTTACTTCGATAGGTTCTTCATGCAATTCTTTTGTTATATTTAAAGTTTCGTTTTGTTCATTAATTGTTTTTACTATAAAATGTATTTCGTCTCTTAAAACTTCTTTAAAATATTCTTCTTTTTTACCATAAGGTAAATCTTTTTTGTGTTCTTCAATGTAAGTGTCGTATATTTCATCTATTTTTGATGTGTCATTTAGACACTTATCTAATACTTCATGAAAGGCATTTCCTATGAATGTAGAGTAGGAAGCCTCATACTTTTGAAGTTTATAAAACTTATTTAAATAGAATTTAAATGGACATTCAAAGTATGGTGTCATAGTAGAATAACTATATTTTTGTGATGATAGTTTCTCTTTTACTATGTCTTTATTTACTCCAGTAAATTGATTGTTATATGTATTGTAATTAATATTATAACTATTATTTAATATTGAGTTATCATCATGTTCTTCATTGAATTTAACTAGATCATCTATCCTAGATGCAAATAAATATTCATTATATTTATTCGAATAATTAGAATATGATGGAGTTATAAATATATCTTTTTTATCTTTAGTACCTATGATATTTATGTCATCTATTAGTATAGATTTTAAGAATTTACTATCTGATGATACTGTTTTATAAGTAATACTTAAATTTTCCGGTTTAATACTTTTTATTGCTTTTAAGTATGATTCTTTGCTTATAGTGTTCTTTTCTAAGGTAGTTTCCATAAGTTCATTTTTAATCTTATCACTTATGAAATCTTCATCCTTATAGGTTTTTGGAATACTTCCTTGGTTAAAGCCTATTAAGAATATATAATCATCATCTGTAAAAATGTTATCTATTAAATTTACTGTTTGTATTTCATTAGTATAATGATCTAATGAAATCTTTTTTTCTTTCATTTCTTCTTCGATTAGATTTTTAATTTTTACATAAGAATCAGTCCAATAGTATGTATCTATGAGTTTTCTTAGTTTCTTATATACCTTATTATTTTGTTCATTGTTTTCTACATCAAACTTTTTACTAATATCTTCAAGAAGAGTAGTTATATCATCCGATAAGTTATCTAAGAAATATTTACCAATAGTTGTATCTGAAAGAAGTATTCCCTCGTTCAAGTTGGCCTTTAAATTATACATAGTAAATATTTTATTAATTGCATAATAATATTCAGAAGAATAATTTGCTATAAAGATATGTTCTGGTGATATTCCTTCGGATATTTTTTTAGATATTTCTTCAGCTAAATATTGAACTTCATCTTCAAGTTGAATGATTTTGTATGCAGTATGAGTATAATCTCTATATTCTTTTTCTATTATTTCTACATTATTTATTAAACTTAGAAGATATTTATTGAACTTATTAATTGTATCGAATCCATATACATATACTTTATCTTTAGACTTAATTAAATCCATAAATAGAGGATCTCTGATTAATAAATTCTTTTTTTCAAGATAGTTTTTGATATCTAGGATTCTTTTATAAAAAACATTATCATATGAATCTTTATTTAAATAATAAGTATAATCTATGAAACTTTTAGCTGTTTTTAGAGTAACTCCTTCTTTAGTCATTACTTCATATATAGCCTCATTAGTATAGTCATATAATAATCCTTTTTTTAGATCGTTAAATGTTAATAACTTTATATTAATTAACAATTTATTTTCAGTTATATAATCTAATAATTTATTCTTTATATTATTTGGAATTATTAATATAGAATCTTCTTTGATATTCTTTAAAAAGTCCATTATTATCACCTAGATTTATTATATCATTTATGGGTTGTTTATTTATATTTTTACATAAAAAAAGTACACTTATGTGTACTATTTTCGGTTGTATTATAAATAGTGTTGGTGAGAATTTTACAACACTATTTTTATTTCAC